>DATEOV010000334.1:0-4280 GCA_035273645.1 Flavobacterium sp.
GAATTGGTAACTGTTGAAACTGCTAAGAAAATAGATCAATTTTTTAGTAATATTAGTAAAGACATTAGAAAGAAATTCAAAAACAAGCGATTGATTCATATTCTTGAGTTTCCTGTTTTGTTTCTCGGTGCCAAACCATCCAATACGCCTTCATTTTATAGTTTCATGAATTATGCTGACTTTGGTTTGGGAACTTGGCATCCTAAAACGGGTATGTTTGACGTAGTTCGGGCAATAGAAAGTCTGGCTAGAGAATTGGGCGTAACCTTTGTAACCAATGCCAATATTGAAAAAATAAATGTCGAAAATAAAATAGCTCGTTCAATTGTGGTTAATGGAAAAATGATTCCGTCCAATATCATTTTGAGTGGGGCTGATTACCATCATACCGAAACCTTATTGAATGTAGAGCATCGTGCCTATTCGAAAGCGTATTGGGATAGCCGAGTTTTTGCACCATCTTCTTTATTGTTTTATGTGGGTTTTAATAAAAAAATAAAAAATATTTCGCATCACGCTTTGTTCTTTGATGTTGATTTTGAACAGCATGCCAAAGATATTTATGACGAACCACAATGGCCAAAAGAACCTTTGTTTTATGCCAATTTTCCATCATTGACAGATGAAACCGCTGCGCCAGAAGGTATGGAATCCGGTTTTTTTCTGGTTCCTTTAGCACCTGGAATCGAAGATACCGAAGTCTTAAGAGATGAATATTTCGATAAAATAATTGCACGTTTCGAAATTATAACCCAACAAACGGTAAAAAGGAATATCATATTCAAACAATCTTTCTGTAAAAATGATTTCGTTTCGGAGTACAATTCATACAAGGGAAATGCTTACGGAATGGCAAATACGCTTTTGCAAACCGCTTTTTTGAGACCAAAACTCAAAAGTTCCAAAGTGAAAAATTTATATTTTACGGGGCAATTAACCGTTCCTGGGCCTGGAGTTCCTCCCGCATTAATTTCTGGGAAATTAGTATCTGAATTAATAGTAAAACAACTTTTAAATCAATAGTCATGAAGCAATTATTTGATGATGTATCCTTTAAGTGCAGTAAATTGGTAACCAAAAATTACAGTACTTCGTTTTCTATGGCGGTTTATATGTTGGCACCCAGTATTCGCAATGCCATTTATAGTATATATGGATTTGTGCGTTTTGCTGATGAAATTGTAGATTCTTTTCATGGTTATGACAAAGAAGATCTAATCAATGACTTTGAAATCGAGTATTACAAAGCCATGAAATCGGGCATCAGTCTGAATCCGATTTTGAATTCCTTTCAGCAAACAGTAAAGGATTATAATATCACTGATGAAATGATTCAATCATTCCTCAAAAGCATGAAACTCGATTTAATTAAGTCTGATTATCACAGTAAAGAGGAATACAATGAATATATTTACGGCTCTGCAGATGTAGTGGGTTTGATGTGTCTGAAAGTTTTCGTCAAAGGCGATGAAGCCAAATACGATCAGCTAAAAGACCAAGCTATGCGATTGGGATCTGCTTTCCAAAAAGTGAATTTCCTTCGGGATTTAAAGGATGATAATTTACTGTTGAACCGTAATTATTTTCCTGGAGTCGATTTGAAATCTTTTGATGAAAAGTCCAAAAAAGCAATAATCGAGGAAATAGAGGAAGATTTTAGAATTGCTTATCAAGGAATAATAAAATTACCTTTGGAAGCAAAATTTGGTGTTTACACAGCTTATGTTTATTACAAAAAACTGCTAAAAAAACTTGCACACACACCCTGTAACGAAATAGGAAATACAAGAATTCGGGTTTCCAATTATTCCAAAGCAGGATTGTTGGCCCAGTCGTTCGTAACTTACAAACTGAAATTGGGATAAAAAAATGGATAAATTTTTAATTTAATAAAGCGAATATGATTTCCTTTTTGATTTTTTTAGGCGTTTTTTTATTCATGGAATGTGTCACTTGGCTCACGCATAAATACATTATGCATGGGCTCATGTGGTATTTTCACGCAGATCATCACCAACCCAAATACGCGGACACATTCGAGCGTAACGACATATTCTTCCTGATTTTTGCCACACCGAGTATAGTGCTTTTTTATTTTGGAGTGCAGGGCGGAATGAATTATTTGTTTTTCATCGCCTTAGGCATAACCACTTATGGTTTTTGCTATTTTATGATTCACGATGTATTGATTCATCAACGTTTCAAATGGTTCAAGAACACTAAAAACAAATATTTAGTTGGTTTGCGTAAGGCCCACAAAGTGCATCATAAACATTTAGGAAAACAGGATGGAGAATGTTTTGGAATGTTGTTCGTGCCTTTTAAATATTATAAAATCTAATATGTCATTATATCTTTTTTTGAATATTGCTTCGTTCTTGATTCCGTTTCTGTATAGTTTCGAAAAAAGAATGCAATATATAAAACGATGGAAAGTCATTTTTCCTTCTTTGATTATTACGGCGCTATTTTTTATTATTTGGGATATTGTTTTTACCAAAATAGGGGTTTGGAGTTTCAATCCAAGATATCATTCTGGAATAGATTTTTTTGGTTTACCAATAGAGGAGTGGCTTTTTTTTATTTGCATTCCGTACGCCAGTATATTTATCCATTTTTCTTTTCAGTATTTCTTACCGAATGTGGGATTAAGTGATACCATCGTAAAAAAGATTTATTCTGTTTTGTTGCTGATTACTATTCCTGTAATTGTATTTAATTATGATAAATTGTACACTTTCATAGACCTTAGTTTGTTTGTAATTGTTATCACAATTGCCATTTTTAAGTTTTCGACGATTTTAAAAACCTATTTCATTACTTTTTTAATCATCTTGATTCCGTTTTTACTGGTAAACGGAATTCTTACAGGTAGTTTTATCGAGGAGCCAGTTGTTTTTTATAATGATAATGAGAATTTAGGTATTCGATTAGGAACTATTCCTTTAGAGGATGTGGCTTATGCTTTTACAATGTTGTTGATGAGTTTAGTTTTGATGAAAATAATTGATAGAAAAAATGAAAGTGTATAAAAAAGAAACAGTTCAACACATCAATGCGACTTTAGATGAATGTTGGGCTTTTTTCTCCAGTCCTGGAAATTTGCAAAAAATAACCCCAAAAACTATGGGATTCGAAATCACCGATTTTGACAGTAAACCGATGTATGTTGGACAGATTATTCAATACAAAATTTCACCATTTTTGGGATTAAAATTGAATTGGGTCACCGAAATTACCCAAGTCAAAGACAAAGTCTATTTTATCGACGACCAACGTTTTGGGCCTTACAGTTTTTGGCATCACAAACATTTTTTTGAAGCAACTCCAAACGGTGTAAAAATGACTGACGTGGTACATTACGCATTGCCTTTAGGATTTTTGGGACGAATCGTGAATACTTTGATCGTCAAAAAACAGTTGAAAGAAATATTTGATTACCGTTGTGTAAAAGTCGATCAGATTTTTAATTCAGTAGAATCTTAGCTGCTAAAAAAAATGACAAAACAGGAAGTATCTATTTTTTGGTTCCGACGCGATTTGCGCTTGGAAGATAATGTGGCATTGTATCATGCTTTGCAATCCAAATTGCCTGTTATTCCCTTGTTTATTTTCGACACGGATATTTTGAATAGTTTGTCAAAGAATGATGCACGAGTTGGTTTTATACACGAATCACTCAGTAAAATAAACACAAAACTCAATGCCGTTGGGAGTTCACTTTTAATCAAGAAGGGAACAACAACTGAAGTTTGGAAATCCCTTTTCCAAGAGTTTAATATTTCGAAAATTTTCTTCAATAAAGATTACGAACCCTACGCTATTAAGAGAGATTTAGCCATTTCAGCATTGGCAAAAGACAATAATGTTCTTTGTTTTTCTTTCAAAGATCAAGTCATTTTTGAAGAAAACGAAATCACAAAATCCGATGGATTACCCTATACCATTTATACACCGTACAAAAATAAATGGTTGGATAAATACAAAACCATAGCACCGCATCAAGAGTATGTGACACAAAATTACTTATTCAATTTTCATAAAAATATTTTTGATTTTCCGTCTTTGCAACAAATAGGTTTTGAGGAAAATGATATAAAAGTAATTCCTTATAACCTCACGGAGATTGAAAATTACCACGAAACTCGCGATTTTCCAGCGATGGACAGCACTTCGTATCTTTCTCCCCATTTGCGTTTTGGAACAGTAAGCATCCGAAAATTGGTAAATTGGGCGGCTCGCAAAAACGATATTTTTTTGAGCGAATTAATATGGCGGGA
>DATEOV010000335.1:0-2662 GCA_035273645.1 Flavobacterium sp.
TTAAGCCTCCAATTTGTTGGAAGGTTTCTTTTCGATACGTTTTTAATGCGCCTCGAATATGATCTTTATCAGTTAGGTTTTCTAAAGTCCAATCGCCATTTTTTTCGATGTAACAAAATCCGCCTGCCATTCCAATTGTTGAATCCGATTGAAAATGTTTAATTATGGTTTCGAAGTAATTGGAAGGAAAAATTAAATCTGCATCAATTTTCACCATTAAATCGTAATCTTCGTCCAAAGTTTCAAATCCTTTTTGAAAAGCTTGAATAACCTTGCTTCCAGGTAAATGTATTGTTTCGGAAGTTTTGTTTACCAAAGTAATAAACGGATTGTCTTTGGCGAATGCCAAAACAATTTCAGCAGTTTTATCAGTAGAATTATCGTTGACAATCACTACTTTTTTTGGTAAAACAGTTTGTGATACTAATGATTGCAAAGTCAAAGCCATAAAAGCTTCTTCGTTGTAGGCAGGTATTACGATGTAATATTTCATTTGTTTTGTTCAAGACTTTGTCAAAGTTTAAAACTTTGACAAAGTTGTTTATTTTACCTTTTCTGCGTAAACAATATAATATCTTGGAGTGAAAAATCGCAACAATGGGCGAAATCCAATTTTTTTAACTGGATGGGTAAATTTTTCTCTGTCGATGATTTTCCAGCCTGTTTTTTCTAATAACCAGTCCAATTGCCAGTCTTCAAATTCGTGGTAATGTCTGTCCCACATATCTGTTTTACTGCGATAGGCAGATGAAAACCAAAGGCGTAAAGGAATTGATATTAATAATTTATCTGATTTTATTTCGTTTAAAATAGTGTACGGATTAAGTAAATGCTCAAAAATTTCGAATGCCGTTACCACATCTTGCTTTCCTTCCGAAAAAACACTTTGATTCAGGTCCAAATCTTCACCAGTTGTATTTTTTACTGAGTAACCTTCGGCTTTCATGATTTTAGAAAAAGGATTGTCAACACCCAAGTCTAGTATGGTTTGAGATGTGTTGATATGTTTTTTTAAAAATTCTAAAGTATGTTTGAATCTTTTATTGGGAAACGTTTTTTCGTACATGTTTTTAATTTTTAACTATCGCTTTTGCTTTAGAGTTTGCAAATATAAAGATTCTGTTTCTTATACAGTTTGTAATTTCAAATTTGTCCAAGAATATCTATTGATATTGAGCTTTCAATTTGGTTTTTTTGTTTCCCAAAAAAAAGCCCACTGCACAAAAGAGTGAAGTGGGCTTCGAATAATTAAGCGTACAGCTTAGTTTAATATCGATAGACAAAAGCATTGATGTTCATACCAGCTCCTACAGAAGCAAAAATGACTACATCTCCTTTGTGAATTTCTTGGTCTTCGATTTGTCCTCTAATCAAAAGGTCAAAAAGGGTAGGTACGGTTGCAACACTGCTGTTTCCCAGTTCATGTATGCTCATTGGCATAATGTTTTTTGGAGGTGTTTGTCCGTATAATTTGTAAAAGCGGTGAATAATGGCTTCGTCCATTTTTTCGTTGGCTTGATGTATAAGGATTTTTTTAACATCCCCAATAGCAATACCACTTTGATCCAAACAGCTTTTCATAGCTGCAGGAACTTGGCTTAAAGCAAATTCATAAATTTTACGACCATACATTTTGATGTATTTTGTGTCGGGATCCAAATCTGGATTGTATGATTTTCCGAAGAAAAGGAAGTTGGCTTCTTCGGCGGCATAAGTGGCGCTTTCATAAGATAACATTCCAGCTTCGTCATCTGAGGCTTCTATAACTGAGGCTCCAGCTCCATCTGAGTAAATCATCGAATCTCTATCGTGGGCATCTACCACACGGGACAATGTTTCACCACCTATAACAAGACATTTTTTTGCCATGCCCGATTTTATGAATGCGTTGGCCTGCAATACACCTTCAATCCAACCTGGGCATCCAAAAAGGATATCGTAAGCGACACATTTTGGGTTCTTTATTTGTAATTGATGTTTTACTCTTGTGGCCAAACTTGGGATGATATCCGATTGGGTAGTGCCAAATTTCACATCACCAAAGTTGTGTGCAAAAATGATATAGTCAAGTGTTTCAGGGTCTATTCCAGCGTTCTCTATTGCTCTTTGTGAAGCAAAAAAAGCTAAGTCTGAGGCGGTATAGTGATCTTCGGCATACCTTCTTTTTTCGATACCAGTAATGCCTTTGAATTTATTAATTACGACTTCGTTTGGATAAGCAAAAGCAGAACCATCTTCGTTTAAAAAAACATGTTCACTAAAATCAGTGTTGCTAATCTTTTTCTCAGGAATATAGCTTCCTATACCAGTTATTTTTATTTTCATTTTGATAATTTCCAGATAAATTTTGGCTAAATTAATTATAATAAATGTATAAAGGACAAATTATTTACTATGCATGCATATAATTGTGAAATATTAAATATATGGTAAAATTATTGAATATATTTTATTGAAAATTATTAATTGATGCATTTTATTCTTAGAATTATAATAAATAACAAAGTGCGTCTTTTTTGTTAAAAAGTTATTTTTTTAGTTTAAAAGGATAAATATCATTTGATTTCAAATAAAAAAAATAGCGATAAAAGACTGACTTTGTTTAGAATTATAATGGCTTTTTTTGCGGAATATTTTATGAAAATAAAATAGTTATTATATC
>DATEOV010000336.1:0-3614 GCA_035273645.1 Flavobacterium sp.
GAAACGATTGGAAAAAATCGCGGAAGGGAAAGGGAAAGTCGCTTATAAAGATTTTGCCCATTCTCCAAGTAAAGTGGCTGCAACCACAAAAGCGGTGAAAGAACAATATCCAAATAGAACTTTAGTGGCTTGCTTGGAATTGCACACTTACAGCAGTTTGAATGCCGAGTTTTTGAAAGAATATGAAGGCGCACTTGAATATGCTGATGTTGCTGTGGTTTTCTATTCTCCGGATGCTGTAAAAATTAAACAATTGGAAGAAGTGACGTATGAGCAAATTGCCAAAGCTTTCAATAGAGAAGATTTGATTATTTACACCAACCCAAAAGATTTTAAAGATTATTTGTTTAATCTAAATCTTGAGAATTCAGCTTTGTTATTGATGAGTTCTGGGAATTATGGAGGATTGAATTTTGATGAGGTAAAAGGATTAGTTGAATAAACTACTTTGTTTATAATATATAATGTGCCAATTGCAATTTTGTAGTTGGCACATTTTTATTTTATTTATCTACATCAGAATTGGTTTTAAGATAAGAAATGAATTTTATTGTATGATTTTTCTCTTTTTTTAATACATTAGCAAAACTAAGATTATAGACTTATGGACATAATAGTAAAAGCTGTAAAAACAACCAGTGAAAATCCTGATTTTTTGTCGTTGATAAAAACATTTGATGAGTATTTGTGGGAACGTTACCCGGAATTGAAAACCAATTATTGGGGAAATAATATCTTAGAATTGAACAGGAATGTTGTAGTAATTTATTTGGATGAAAAACCAGTTGCCTGTGGTTGTTTCAAGAAATATGATAAAAACACGATTGAAATAAAACGGATGTTTGTTTCTTCAGAAGCTCGTGGATTGGGTTTGGCTCAAAGAGTATTGCAGGAATTGGAGCTCTGGGCAAAAGAATTAGACTATTCGGTTTCTGTTTTAGAAACATTATATAAACAGCAAGAAGCGATTAGTTTATATCAAAAAGTAGGATATACAATTGTCGATAATTACGGACCTTATGTAGGTTTGGACAAAAGTGTTTGCATGAAAAAAGAAATTTAAGAAGATAACCTATGTCAGAAACTTCATTTTACCCTATTACCAATTGGTCGGAAGATGATAAGCCTCGTGAAAAATTAATGCTTAAAGGCAAAAGCGTTTTGAGTGATGCCGAATTGATTGCGATTCTTATTGGTTCAGGAAGCCGAAATGAATCGGCAGTGGATTTGAGTAAACGAATTTTGGCAAGTGTCAATCATAATTTGAATGCTTTAGGGAAATTGTCAATTGCACAATTAATGAACTTTAAGGGAATTGGCGAAGCCAAAGCAATTTCGATAATTGCCGCAATGGAGTTGGGAAGAAGAAGGCGAAGTGAAGATGCAGTTGAGTTAACAAAAATAACTTCCAGTAAAGCGGTTTTCGAAATTATGCAACCGATAATTGGGGAGTTGTCTCACGAAGAATTTTGGGTTTTGTTTTTGAATAATTCCAATAAAGTGCTTTTCAAAACACAGTTAAGCAAGGGAGGAATGACTGGAACAATGGTCGATGTCCGAATTGTATTCAAAATAGCTTTTGAGCAAAACGCAACTGCAATAATTCTCACACACAATCATCCTTCCGGAAAATTGCAAGCCAGTGATGCTGATATTCAAATAACAAAAAAGATTAAAACTGCTGGACAACAATTGGATATCCCTGTTTTAGATCATATAATTATTACAGAAGCTGGTTACTATAGTTTTGTTGATGAAGGAATATTTTAAAATATTTGCGCGAACAAGACATTTGTCTTATATTTACAGACAAATGTATTTTTTATGGAAGCGATTAAATTAAAACCAAGAGAAGCTATTGATAAAGCCGTTAGAGTTTTGGTCAATAGAGTGGAGCAGGAGAGAGGATACAAGCTTTTGAATAAGAAGATCACTTATGATGAGTTTTTGAAAAATAGGATGCTAATCGTCCATGCTATTCGTGAAGGAATTCCTTATGAACTTTTTAATTTGATAAAAGAAATAACCCCTTTTAATGAAGAGGATTGGGCTTCTTTTTTAGGAATTTCAACAAAATCGCTTCAAAGGAATAAAATCAAAGAAGATTTTATTTTCAAACCTTTACAATCCGAAAAAATATTAGAATTGGCCGAGGTTACTTCTTTGGGAAATACTGTTTTTGATACCGAAGCACAATTTTATTTGTGGTTAAATACACCTTCATTTGCACTAGGAAATTTGCAGCCCATTGAATTACTCAAAGATTCTTACGGCAAAGAAATGGTGGTGAATGAATTGAATAAAATTGACCAGGGGATTTTTGTTTAATGGAAGTTTTTCGATTAGCACGCAAAAAATACCCTATTGAACTATCTGGAAAAGGAGCTTCAATTTCGGGTGCGCGTTGGAATTCAAAAGGGACGGAGATTGTTTATTGCGCCCAAAATAGGGCTTTGGCAATGGCCGAGGTTTTGGTACATTTGTCATTGGCAACACTGCCCAGTGATTTTGTGATGTTAACAATTAATATTCCGGATGATATTTTTGTAGAAGTTTTAGATCTCAATAAAGTAAATATAGATTGGAATGTTTTTCCTTGTACCTTTGAGACACCTCTTTTGGGCGATGATTTCATAAGAAGAAATGAAGCTTGTGTTTTGAAAGTGCCATCAGCTGTAGTAAAAGGTGATTTCAATTTTTTGATTAATCCGTACCATATAGATTTTTATAAAATTAAAATTACTGAACAAATCGATTTTCCTTTCGATAAACGAATTTTTAAATAATACCATTACATGTTTTCTACTAAAATAACCGACATATTCTTCGACTTAGATCATACACTTTGGGATTTTGATGTCAATTCCGAATTGGCTTTTGACACCATTTTGAAGAAAGATCATCCAACAATCGAAATTTCCGATTTCATAGGGAAGTATGCCCCAATCAATCAGGCCTGTTGGAAATTATACCAATATGATAAAATTACCCATGCTGAATTGCGGTATAATCGTCTAAAACACACTTTTGATGCGCTGGAATATTTTGTTTCGGATGCTCAAATAGAAAGTATTGCCCATGATTATATTCAGTTATTGCCCGAAAATAGTCGTTTGTTTGATGGTACAATTGAAGTGCTGGAATATCTAGAAAAAAAGTATACATTGCATATTATTACCAACGGCTTTGCCGATGTGCAATACAAAAAAATAAACAATTCGAATATTGCAGGGTTTTTCAAAACGATAACCAATTCAGAAATGGCTGGTGTTAAGAAGCCCAATCCTGTTATTTTTGAGTATGCTCTTAATGCGGCTCAAACTAATAAGGAAAGTAGTATAATGATTGGAGATTGTCTAGAGGCTGATGTACAAGGTGCTTTAGATGCAGGATTAGACGCTATTTTCTTTAATGATAAGAAAATTAAAGTAGAGGAAAACATCAAACAAGTAACTCATTTATTAGAATTAAAAAAATATTTATAAAACATGAAGACTAAATTTCTATTCCTATTATTGCTTGTTTCAAGCTATGGTTTTTCTCAGTCAGTTAATGATTATTCCGCAGTAATTGTTCCAGTCAAATATGATTTTCAAAAAAGCGATAATCAATAC
>DATEOV010000337.1:0-7512 GCA_035273645.1 Flavobacterium sp.
AAAAAAAAAAAAAAGAAATAGTGAAACAATCCATTTTTGAAAAAGAAAACATTAACCAATCTCTCGGTATCGATAACTACAATTTCAAAAGGAATTTATTTGGTTAAAATAACAGATGATTAAAAATTCACCACTATAACATAATAATCAACTAATTGAAAGTTTAACACCATTAAAAAAAGCGACAATTATGTCGCTTTTTTTAATTCGTATTTCAATCTTAATTAACTAAACTTGCACCGTTAATACAACAAACTACACAACAATGATCCATTTCTTTGAAAACCAAAGCAAAACTGTTTTTGCAGTACACACGCAGGGGATTCGGCTTATTTAATTCCGCTTGATATTCTGGGAATCAGCAGAACACTTCCGCCAGATTTAGGTGCGTAGAAGAACAAACAGTTTCCTAAATAAAATCGAGAATGGTAGTTTTTATGATTTAATAGAAGAGCTTATGATTTTTTGAGCACTATTAGATGCAATAATTAACCCTCCAGCGAGCATAATTATATCTTTTATTACCAAACGTCCAGCTCCAGACAAATATGGAAAACCATATTGAGGAGTCTGAAAATCTCCACCTAAATTTGGAACGTAAACTTCTGGAGTTGTTATTAAAAATGTTAATGTGGTAATTGACATACCAGCAGTAAAAATCCCTCCCCAAAATCCTATTTTAGGAAACCAAATCCCCAATAATACCGATAACCCGATAATTGTGATAACCAATCCCAAACCATAAGAAAAAGCATAGGTTCCATTACTTTCATGCCAATCTATATTCTTTTTTACTATTTTGCCTTCTAGATTTTTATACAAATTATATTCTGCTACAATTTCTCCTTTATCATTTTTAGCAGTATTACCTGTGTTTTGATAAAAAAATTTCATAAAAGGACTGTTTATAACGAATGGTACAATCCCATCAGCCTCATACTTGAAAGCTTTCAAGCCCCCAATCCAAACCATTACGACGAATATTGCAACCCTAATAAAATCGATAAAATAACTTTGTCCTGAAGCAAAAAATTTAGTAATACTTTCCATTTAGTAATTGTTTTTGATTAGAATACAAAGGTCAATAACAATTTAGAATACAAGAATGGACTAAATAGGATTTTACATGGACAGTTTAGCCACAATAGAAATACCAACATCTTCTCTGAACTTTTTTGGTGAAACACCAACTCCTTTTTTAAAGTATCTGCTGAAATAAAATTCATCTTCAAAATTGAGTTCACTTGCAATTATTTTGATGGGCTTATATGTTAAATGCAACAACTTTTTAGCTTCCAACACAATTCGCTCCTGAATTAGTTTTGACGGAGATTTTCCAAAAAGTTTTTTGATTTTTTTACTGAACGCATCTTTCGACAAACATAATTTGGAAGCATAGAACTCCACTTCTTTTGATTCCAGAAAGTGCTTGTCTAATAAAGATTGGAAATTTAAAATATCATCATGTTTAGCTGATTCTTTTACAAAATAAGTCTCATTTAGCAGTTTCTCTTTACTGCACAGAGCCAAAATAAGCTGGAGATAAGATTTAACAATTGAGATATCCGAATTCAACTCGGACAGACCCAAAATGTGCATTTTCTGAATAATCGTATTAATCTCATCGTAAACCAAATCAGAAACCGCCACAAAAGGCTGTTGATATATATTATTAAACAAAATACCATTGCATGCAACCTCTTTTTTGTGGTACTCAATACAATAGAAATCTCCATGGAATTCTATAATATTTGCAAATGCTGTCGAAGAATCATGCCAATTCAAACACTGATAGGGAGCTAAAAAAAGCAAATGCCTACCTGTTGATTCATATTGTGTAAAATCTACAGAAAAAGAGGAAGCCCCGTCAATCATAATAATGTTATAGTATGGGGTTTTAATTTCGACTGCCGTAGTAAATGATTGAAATTGGTTGATTTTAATTCGTGAATCCAACATGCTAAATTTTGTGTTATTCTTAAAATTACTGCTAACTCAAAACATACAAAACTCACAAAGTTTGGATATATGTAAAAGTCTATTTTTTACTTATTTATTTTTCTCTTTTTGTAAAGTTATAAATTATTTCCTATTCGCGCTTTTTTATTACAGCAAGGCTAAATACGGCGAACTAAAGGATACTGATTCAGGCTGATTTTTCACCTTTTTAAATTTTCAGAATACTTTGCTTTTCACATTTGCTCTTACTATATATTTAACCTAAATTTGCACCGTTAAATACAACAAACTACACAACAATGATCCATTTCTTTGAAAACCAAAGCAAAACTGTTTTTGCAGTACAAACGCAAAACGAAATTTCGGCTCAAGACATTTCAAAACTCAACTGGCTTTTTGCCGACGCAAATAAAATAGAGAAATCCGCATTGACGGATTTTTTTGTTGGACCACGTGCCACAATGATTACGCCTTGGAGTACCAATGCGGTAGAAATTACTCAGAATATGGGAATTTTAGGAATCATTCGCATTGAAGAGTTCCAGAAAGCAACGGCTGATTTCAATGATTTCGATCCTATGCTTTCGCAAAAATATACTGAGTTAAATCAAGATATTTTCACGATTCATATTCAACCAGAAGCTATTTTGGATATTGATGATATTGCTGCTTATAACAAAACTGAAGGTTTGGCTTTAAGCCAAGAAGAAGTAGAATATTTGGATAATTTATCAACCAAATTAGGTAGAAAATTAACGGACTCAGAGATTTTCGCTTTCTCTCAAGCCAATTCAGAGCACTGTCGTCACAAGATTTTCAACGGAACTTTTGTTATCGATGGTGTAGAAAAAGAAACTTCTCTTTTTAAATTAATCAAAAAAACATCTCAGGAAAATCCTAACGATATTGTTTCGGCTTACAAAGACAACGTTGCTTTTGTAAAAGGACCAAGAGTACAGCAATTTGCTCCAAAAACTGCTGACAAACCTGATTATTACGAAATAAAAGAATTTGATTCCGTTATCTCTTTAAAAGCAGAAACACACAATTTCCCAACAACTGTAGAGCCTTTTAACGGAGCTGCTACAGGATCTGGAGGAGAAATTCGTGACCGTTTGGCTGGAGGACAAGGTTCGTTGCCAATGGCAGGAACTGCTGTTTATATGACTTCTTATTCTCGTCTAGAGGAAAACAGACCTTGGGAAGATGCTGTAACCGAAAGAAAATGGTTGTATCAAACTCCGATGGACATCTTGATAAAAGCTTCAAATGGAGCTTCAGATTTTGGAAATAAATTTGGACAACCACTTATCACAGGTTCGGTTTTGACATTCGAACACCAAGAAAATGACCGCAAAATTGGTTACGATAAAGTAATCATGCAAGCAGGTGGAATTGGTTACGGAAAATTAGACCAGGCCATCAAACACAAACCACAAGAAGGAGACAAAATAGTTATCCTTGGTGGAGAAAATTATAGAATTGGAATGGGTGGTGCAGCTGTATCATCTGCAGATACAGGAGCTTTTGGTTCTGGAATCGAATTAAATGCTATACAACGTTCCAACCCAGAAATGCAAAAACGTGCTGCCAACGCCATTCGTGGTTTGGTAGAAAGTGATAATAACCCAATCGTTTCTATTCACGATCACGGAGCAGGTGGACACTTAAACTGTCTTTCGGAATTAGTGGAAGAAACTGGAGGTTTAATTGATTTGGATAAATTGCCAATTGGTGACCCTACTCTTTCGGCAAAAGAAATCATTGGTAACGAATCTCAAGAAAGAATGGGATTGGTTATTGGTGAAAAAGACATCGACATTTTACAACGAATCGCAGACAGAGAGCGTTCTCCAATGTACCAAGTAGGAGATGTAACTGGTGATCACCGTTTTACTTTCGAATCAAAAACTACTGGTTTAAAACCAATGGATTATGCTTTGGAAGATTTCTTTGGAAGTTCACCAAAAACTGTAATGACGGACAATACCATCAATTACAACTACGCTGGTTTAGAATATAACGTAAAAAACATCGCTACTTATTTAGAGCAAGTTTTACAATTGGAAGCTGTTGCCTCTAAAGACTGGTTGACTAACAAAGTAGACCGTTGTGTAGGTGGAAAAGTAGCCAAACAACAATGCGCTGGACCATTGCAATTGCCATTGAACAATTGTGGTGTTATGGCTTTGGATTATCAAGGAAAAGAAGGAATTGCAACCTCAATTGGACACTCTCCTATCGCCTCTTTGATTGATCCTGTTGCAGGAACAAGAACGGCAATTGCCGAATCATTATCCAATATCGTTTGGGCTCCGATTAAAGACGGAATGAAAGGTATTTCTCTTTCAGCCAACTGGATGTGGGCTTGTAAAAACGCAGGTGAAGATGCTCGTTTGTATGCAGCTGTTGAAGCTTGTTCTGAATTTGCAATCGAATTGGGAATCAACATTCCAACTGGAAAAGATTCACTTTCGATGAAACAAAAATATCCAAACGACGAAGTAATTGCACCGGGAACGGTAATTATTTCTGCTGGTGGAAATTGTATCGATATTAGAAAAGTAGTAGAGCCAGTTTTACAAAAAGACGGAGGTTCTATTTATTATATCAATTTATCTCAAGACGACTTCAAATTAGGAGGTTCTTCTTTGGCACAAACGCTGAATGTAATCGGAAACGATGCACCAACTATCAAAGATGCCGCTTTTTTCAAAAATGCATTCAATACCCTTCAAGAATTGATTTTAGACAATCAAATCTTGGCAGGACACGATATTGGAAGTGGTGGTTTGATTACTACTTTATTAGAAATGTGTTTTGCTGATGTTAATTTGGGAGCCAAAATCGACTTCTCCGTTTTCGAAGAAAAAGACATTATCAAATATCTTTTTTCCGAAAATATAGCTGTTGTTTTCCAAGCCAATTCAGATGAAGCGGTTGAAGCTAAATTGAGCGCCAACAATGTATCTTTCTACAAATTAGGAAGTGCAACAACAGAAGCTACTTTAGACTTTGGTCCTTGTAAATTGGATATTACAAAATACAGAGACATTTGGTTCAAAACATCTTTCTTGTTAGACCAGAAACAATCTAAAAACGGAACTGCCCAAGCACGTTTCGACAATTATAAAAACCAAGTATTAAACTATACTTTCCCAACTCATTTCACAGGAAAAAAACCTGTTATTGACGCTTCAAAACCAAGACCAAAAGCAGCAATCATCCGTGAAAAAGGAAGTAACTCCGAGCGTGAAATGGCTAATGCAATGTACTTAGCAGGATTTGACGTAAAAGATGTTCACATGACCGATTTGATTACGGGACGTGAAAACCTAGAAGATATTCAATTCATTGGAGCAGTTGGAGGGTTCTCTAATTCAGATGTTTTGGGTTCTGCCAAAGGTTGGGCTGGAGCATTCAAATACAATGAAAAAGCAAACACAGCATTGAAAAACTTCTTCAAAAGAGAAGATACTTTATCTGTTGGAATCTGTAACGGTTGCCAATTGTTTATGGAATTGGAAGTGATTAACCCTGAGCATGAAGTTCACGGAAAAATGCTTCATAACGAAAGTCACAAACACGAAAGTATTTTTACTTCGGTAAAAATCCAAGAAAACAAATCGGTGATGTTATCAACTTTGGCGGGAAGTACTCTTGGAGTTTGGGTTTCTCATGGTGAAGGTAAATTCAATTTACCATACGCTGAAGACCAATACAACATTGTTGGAAAATACGGTTACGAAGGATATCCAGCAAATCCAAATGGATCAGCTTTCAATACTGCAATGATGTGTGATACAACAGGTCGTCACTTGGTAATGATGCCACATATTGAGCGTTCTACTTTCCAATGGAACTGGGCACATTATCCAAAAGACAGAAATGACGAGGTTACACCTTGGCACGAAGCTTTTGTGAATGCAAAAAAATGGATAGACAATACAAATAAATAAGACTTATTATTTAAAGTTTTATTTCACATTACAACCCGTCTCTTGATAATTTTAGAGACGGGTTTTTTATGGCATTTTTTTATTGGAACCTTTCTTTTGAATGATAGCAAAAAAACAAAATGCTTACTCTTAGCCACGGTTGAAGTGGAAATCCTTATAAGCCGGGGTTCGGCTTATAAGATTACTTCACTATACTTTTATTTTCATCGGAGTTCAGTGAACTTCGTTTGTAACGAAAAACGGGACGATGTTGACAAAAAAGCCTGATATTTCTGCTCCTAAATCAATATCATATTAATTATATTTGCAAAAAACATAACCCCAAACCCCCAATGAATACCATTAAAAAAAATCTTTTTATTATAAGCCTACTACTTTTAATAAATCCAGTATTTGCGCAAATTTCTGATGAATCCTTAAAAATTAATCCCCTGTTAGAATTGTATGGTTCTAATGCAAAAACTTTAGGATTAAAAGGAAATGTAACCCAAATGCATGAGCAGCAATTTTCGATAAACGCAAAAGGCAACACAACAGGTGATTCTGAATTGATTAATAATTTTTATAAATTTAACACTGAAGGCTCAACCAAAGAATTTGAGCAAAATTACAAGTACATACTCTCAAAAAAGCACTTTTTCAGCTACACCAACAAAGGTTATATTTCACACGTAGATATTGAGACTGTCAATGTAGCCAAAGATAAAGACACAACCGAAACCAATTTGGAAAATGAAACTCAAACTCCAGCTTTTTCTTCGGCAGATTACAAATATGTTCAAAAGAAAAACATTTTGTACAAAGGAGAAGATACTACCGAAGGTTCACAAAAAAAGACAACAACCCGAAAAGAGTACTTTTATCATTTCAATGATGCCAATCAAATTGACCAGATTGATTACCAATCTATAAATTTAACAACAAAATACATTTACGATTCTAATGCATCGGTAAAAGAAATTCATACTTTTAAATCGGATATTTTATCCCATAAAAACATTTACAAATACGACCGTAACAATAGGCTAATTAACATAACTACAATCAATTCGGATAACCATACAAAATACCCAAATCAAGAAATAGTTATAACATATAAACTGGACGAAACCGGAAACGTAATCGAGAAAAAAATGCTTACCTATCTTTATAACCTTAAGGGAACCAAAGAGTTTCTTGAAGGATTTTTAAATTTATATAATTATACCTATTTGTAGTTTTTTTATCTAAAATTCCGTTTGTACCTTAGCCAAAAGAATAAACACTAAACCTTAACCTAAAAAGCAACGCCCCTTGCTTTTTAGACTTTTTAAAACCAACCTACACCCATGAAAAAAATTACTTTGTTGCTTGCTGCACTTGTATTAAGTGTGACATATTCCTATGCTCAAATTAAAGTTACCAAAATCAAAAACAAAGACAAAGACCATTATATCGCTACGGTTATTGGTTATCCAGTTACTGGTCTTTATACTTATGTGAAGCAAATTGAGCCTACAACAACTCTCAATCCAGATGGTACAGGAATTATGCAAAATGAAGATCTTGTTAAAGAAAACATCATTTGGGGGATTGAATGTTCCGAATCTGGAGT
>DATEOV010000338.1:0-2718 GCA_035273645.1 Flavobacterium sp.
GTTTTTGATATTGAAATACGCCGCTGCAGTTTGTGCCCATATTTGGGACAAATGGCTTCTTCGTGAATTATGGGTACAAATGAAATTGAGGCGGATGTCTTGGTTTTCGGTTACTTTCGATTGAATGAAATCTATAAGTGGTTGTAAAATGATTTTACGTTCGGCCAAAATACTTTCAAAATTAAGTATATCGATGGTGTTCTTAATGGAAGTGAATATAGTGTTTTTGGTTTGTGTCATTTTGAAATAGATATGTTTAATTAAAAACCTGCAAGGTCTTGAAAAAGAACTTGCAGGAGTAAATGATCAATTATTAGCAACAACCTGCGCCAGGAGTGCAGCAGTTAGCTTCGCTTTCTATTTCGGATAGTTTTACTTTTTGTTTTTCCTGTGGAGTGCAGCATTGATCTATTGCCAAACAAGCAGTTTGTTTGTTCAATAATAAAAAGGTTTCGCCATTATACCCCAAATCATATTTTCCGATAGTGTTGTCTTGGTATTCGACTTCGATTTCAAGATCTTCTAGTTCCAATACTTTTTCGGAAAGAGCGATAATGTTCAACAATTTTTGAGCTTTCAATCGGTGGTCAAAATCATTTGCATCCCATAATTGAAAGTTTACAACCGATTCTTTACGAACGGTTCCACCACAATCAATGAAGTTTTTGGTAATCATTCCAATTTCTGTTACATGGAAATGTTCAGGTACAAATGTTCCGTTAGGCAACTGGAAAGTCACTCCTGTTGCAGTACTTAAGTGTTTTTTAATTTCTGATAGTTTCATGGTGAAAAAAGTTTAAAAGTTTAATCATTTAAAAGTTTAATCGGTTCAATAGGTTGTTATTCTAGTCTTTGTACTTAATACTCAAATTAGCAACATCCATTTTTTTTCTTATCGAGGTAAGTGTTGACATGTTGAAAAAAGCCTTTTATTTTATCGAATCCCACTTCGTTCAAGCAATAGCAAATGGCATTTCCTTCGAAATTTCCTTTTATCAAACCTGCATTTTTTAGTTCTTTTAGGTGTTGAGATATGGTTGGCTGCGAGAGCGGCAATTCGTTTACGATGTCCCCACAGATGCAACTTTCGACTTTAATCAAGTATTCTATTATGGCAATTCGGGCGGGATGGCCTAATGCTTTGGTTAAAATAGCCAATTCGTTTTGCGTTTCTGTAAAATTTTCTGTTTTAGTTGCCCCCATCGTTATATATTTATATTGCAATATTACGATATAGTTTTAAAATAAAAAAGCAAAATCGAAAAAAATTTGCCTTTATAAGTTTTAACTAATTGTTTCTAATTGCTTTAGTACAACATTTGTACTAGTGGTGTCACTGCTGAAGCTGATTTTGGAAGTAAAGCAGTAAGTGCCGTAAACTGTGTTGGACTAATCAATTTTTTCATTTTGGCTGTAAATGACTCTCTGTTTGTTGTCATTTTGGATGTATATCCGGCTTTGTCGGTTGCCATAGTTGGCAAAATATTTTTCTTTTTGTTCAAGGTTTCGTTTACCAATGCATTTACTGCGGGTTTTTGAGCATCGGTTAATTTTAATTTTGGGGATAACAATCCCATAACTTGATTGGATATGCTTGCCACATCAAAACTGTTGGTTGATGCAGTTTTTGCTGTACTGGTTGCTTTTGTAATATCTCCCATGCTTTGTGCATTGGCAAATGAAATGGTTCCTAATAGAACGGCCGTGATCAATAGTTTCTTTTTCATGATTGCTTTATTTTAAGATAAGTTATTCTCTGAATTATAAAGATATAAAAAAAGCTAAGTTTTTTCGCTGGTCTTTATTTCTTAACTATTTAATAACCAGCCATTTTTTTAATTGTTTAGACTGAATATGATTCTTGAATTAAGAACAAAAAAATCCTAGTCATAAACTAGGATTTTTTTTGAAGATCTTCCATCTCGATGATGTGAGCCATATTTTTGATAAGATTGTCGTGCTTTTTTACAAATGGATTTTCCTCATCCCAAACATAGCCGGCAAGTACGGCACATATTTTTCTTTTTACATCAGGGTTTTCAGGTTGGTGAAAAAATAGGGTTTGCAGGTTTCCGGTGTACCACTCTTTTACGTAAGTGGTAAAAACGGCAATACCTCTTTTCATGTATCCGGTAAATTCGGTTTCCCAATCGACAGTAATTCCCTGTGATTCTTTTAGGTACAATTTGGCTGCAAGCATACCGGATTCAGTAGCAAATGCAACCCCCGACGAGAATACAGGATCCAAAAACTCGGAACTGTTTCCAGTAAGGGCAAAACCATCTCCGTACATTTTTTTGACTGATCGAGAGTAATTTTCTAATTTGATTGGTTCAAATATAAAATCTACTCCACCAAATCGTTTCATATAAAAATCAGAAAGCTGAATCGCATTTTTCAACGCTTCAGCATTGTCTTTATTGTCAGAAAGGGAATTGATAAAATCTGTCGGACCTACAACTCCAAGGCTAGTATTGCCGTTTGAAAAAGGAATAACCCATAACCAAACTTCGGTTTCAAGAATGTCGAATGAAATTAACGTTCCTTCTTCTCCTTCAGGGCGGTTGATGTCCACAACATGCGTGAAAATTGAAGAATGTGGGTCTAATTTTGAAGGCGTATCCAAGTCCAAAAGGCGTGGTAATACTCTTCCATAACCACTGGAATCTATGATGAATTTAGCGTGAATTTCTTTTAAATTTCCCTCCTTGTTTTTTA
>DATEOV010000339.1:0-3708 GCA_035273645.1 Flavobacterium sp.
GTTCTGGGTCTTTACTATTCCAGGCATCTTCGGCCAATTGCACTTTTTGCAAAGCAGTTTCCATATTAAATGGAGGAAGTGGATGTCTTTGTTCCATGATAATTAAATTTGATTAAATATAATGCAAACCAACTCATATTGAATTGGTTTGCATTATTTTAGTTTAAAAAAAATATAAATTATAAAGATGGTGCCAAAGGAAAATCAACTGGCACTTGTGTTAAATTGTGCAAAAAGTTCATCGCAGTTTTGTCACTTATCAGGAGTATCAAATCAACTAAATTCTCATTAGTATAACCTTGAGCAAAAAAAGCGTCAACTAAATCAGAATTAGCATTTCCTCTAGTCTGTGTAATTTCGCCTGCAAGTTGAACCAATGCGTTTAATTTTGCATCCGTAGCTTTCCCTCTTCGAAAATCTAATAATTGCTCATCTGTAAAACCATTCATTTTCCCAATAACAGTATGGGCACTTTGGCAATACGTACAGTTATTAACTTGACTTACGATTAAATTTACCGCTTCTTTTTCTTTATTAGATAATGAAGTTTTAGCATTTTGATAGGCTAAATATTTTTCTAACCCATTTTTTGAATACGCAATAGTAGCATATAAATTAGGTACAAATCCTAATGCTTTTTGTAGGTTGTCAAAAATTACTTGATTGTTTTCTGAAACTTCTGATCTTGTTGGAACTGAAAATGTTGTAGTTGTCATCTTATTTATTTTTAAAATTGCTTGTCTTAATTGACATTACAAAGATGCGACAGCTTTAAAAGTTATAAAATGGATAATAAACGCTAGGTGATGGACAATTTTCCCTCCTCTAAAACTTTTTTAATGATTTAGTCTTTGCAACTACATGCTATTATATATAATGACTAGTTTAGAACGAAAAAAGTAAAATAGTTGAAAAAACTATAATTTAGTAATGTCTTCGATGATTATTTCTTTTCGATTATAATACAACAATCCTTTCGTTTCCATTTCATTTAGCAATTGAGTGGCTGTTTGTCTAGAAGTACAAATAATTTGAGCAATATCATTTTGGGTTAGATAGTTTTCAATAACAACTCTATTTTCGGTGCGCTTACCTTCTCTTTCGGCCCAATCTTTTAGGAATTGATACAATCTAGTTTTAGCATCCTTCGAAATTAAATTAGAATAACTATTTTTAATGCGTTTCATTTTCAACCCTACAAACTTGGTGTAAGACAATGCCAAACTAGGATTTTGAAGCAATAAATTTTCAAAATCGGATAATAGAAAACTACAGATAATGATTTCATCCGTCAATGCTTTTGCATATTCATTGGAATTCACATCATTTTCCAATGTCAATTCACCAAACAAATCTCCTTTTTGAATAATGTCTTTGATAGTTTCGTTCCCGTCTTCATCGACAGCAACAATTTTGATATTCCCTTTTTTTAGCAAAAAAACTCTAGGCACATCTGAGGAAGAAAAATAGATAATCTCTCCTTTTTTGGCTTTTTTAAAACCTGTAATGATACACAATTGTCTTATTTGTGACATACTCAGTGTCCAAAATAATTTATGATCTCGAAGATACCAATATTTTAATTCGTCGTACATAACAATTTATAAGTGCTACCAATTCATGTAAAAATAAACAAAGTCTTGTTCAAAAAAATACATCTATTAAATAAAAAATCCAAACTCGAAATTCAAGTTTGGATTTATATATTGAGTAAAAAAAATCAATTATGCAATTAAGGTTCTTGAAATTACAATGCGTTGAATTTCTGAAGTCCCTTCATAAATTTGAGTAATTTTCGCATCACGCATCATACGCTCTACATGATACTCGGCTACATAACCGTTTCCTCCATGAATTTGTACGGCTTCGATTGTAGTGTCCATAGCGGTTTGAGAAGCAAATAATTTAGCCATTGCACCAGATTGAGAAATATCCATTCCTTGATCTTTTTGGTAAGCCGCATTAAAACACAACAATCTCGCTGCCGAAATTTGAGTCGCCATATCAGCCAATTTGAAAGCAATTGCCTGATGTTTGAAAATTTCTTTTCCAAAAGCTTTTCGCTCTTGAGAATATTTCAAAGCCAATTCGTAAGCACCTGTTGCAATTCCCAAAGCTTGTGAAGCAATACCGATACGCCCACCGTTTAAAACTGACATAGCGAAATTGAATCCAAAACCATCGGCTCCTATTCTATTTTCCTTAGGCACTTTCACATCATTAAACAATAAAGAATGTGTGTCAGAACCACGAATACCCATTTTCCTTTCTTTTGGTCCAATATCAAATCCAGCCCAACCTTTTTCAACTATAAAGGCATTGATTCCTTTATGTCCTTTTTCTACATCAGTTTGGGCAATTACGATATATGTTGAAGCAGAAGCACCATTGGTAATCCAGTTTTTTGTTCCATTCAATAAGTAATAGTCTCCTTTATCAATCGCAGTAGTTTTTTGAGATGTTGCATCCGATCCAGCTTCTGGTTCAGATAAACAAAATGCTCCAATCACCTCTCCTTTGGCAAGTGGAACCAAATATTTCATCTTTTGTTCTTCATTACAGTATTTTTCTAATCCCGCACAAACCAATGAATTATTCACAGACATAATAACAGCTGCCGAAGCATCAACTTTGGCAATTTCAGTAATAGCCAGAACATAAGAAACGCTATCCAGACCAGAACCACCATATTTGGGATCAACCATCATTCCCAGAAACCCAAGTTCAGCCATTTTTTTGACTTGTTCTGTAGGAAATTTGCAGTGTTCGTCTCTTTCTATTACTCCTTCCAACAATTCAGTTTGAGCAAAATCTCGCGCTGCTTGCTGTATCATTAATTGTTCTTCGGTTAGATTAAAATCCATAATAATGTAAAATAAAAATTGGTTTTTGTTTTAAAAATGTGGTCAAAGGTACTTTTTAATTATGAAATTTTCAATTTTGAATCGTAAATTTGGCCTATGAAAAAAGATTACTATAACGTTATCGGAGTGATGTCAGGAACTTCGCTAGATGGAGTCGATTTGGCTCATATTCAATTCCAAATAAAAGATAGCAAATGGGCATTCGAGATACTTGAATGCGATACTATTTCTTACGATTCAAATTGGATTTCAGTCTTAAAAACAGCAGTAGATTATAGTCAAGATCATCTATTTGAATTAAACAAAAACTACACTAAGCTGCTATCATCCATCATTGCTGATTTCATAAAAAAACATGCCATTGCAAATTTAGATGCAGTTTGTTCGCATGGACACACCATTTTGCATCAGCCTCAAAATGGATTTACACTGCAAATTGGGAATTTACCTGAAATAGCAAAACTGACACAACAAAAAGTAGTTTGCGATTTTAGAGTGCAAGATGTTCAATTGGGAGGACAAGGAGCACCATTGGTACCCATCGGTGATCGTATACTATTTTCCGGATATGATTATTGCATGAATCTTGGTGGTTTTTCAAATGTATCTTTTGAAGATAATAATACCAGAATAGCATTTGACATTTCAGCTGTAAACACGGTTCTTAATTTTTACGCCAATCAATTAGGTCTGGACTATGATGACAAAGGTCAAATTTCCCGAACCGGTAATTGCAACGTTGATTTACTAAATGAATTGAACTGCTTAGATTTTTATCAAAAAAAGCATCCAAAATCATTAGGCTTTGAATTTGTAAAAGAAATTATTCTTCCAATAATAGAAA
>DATEOV010000340.1:0-2042 GCA_035273645.1 Flavobacterium sp.
GATTCAATTGGACCAAGAATGTATTCTGGTGTTGGAGGGCAAATGGATTTTATACGAGGAGCATCTTTGAGCGATAGAGGAAAAGCGATTATTGCCTTGCCGTCAACTACCAAAAACGGTGTAAGCAGAATTGTACCTTTCTTGAAGCAAGGAGCCGGAGTGGTAACAACCAGAGGACATATTCAATATGTAATCACCGAAAACGGAATCGCTGATTTATATGGTAAAACCTTAAAGCAACGAGCCACCGAAATGGTCAAGATTGCTCATTCGGATCATCAGGAAAACATTGAGCGGGAGTACTTTTATCTGTTGGATAAGTTGTAAAAAAACAATTAGTACATATAAAATGGGCGTGAAAAATTAATTTCACGCCCATTTTGGTTTGTTAAAAATGCCTAGTGGCTTTTTTATCTATAGCAACGAATGACAGGTCATAGCTGCAGGTTGTTCAATTCCCATCAAAGCAAGAATAGTAGGAGCAATATCTCCTAAAACTCCATCGTGGATAGTTTTTAAATCTTTGTCCACAAGAATAATTGGCACAGGATTGGTTGTATGAGCAGTGTTTGGAGAACCGTCTGGGTTAATCATCGTTTCGCAGTTACCGTGGTCCGCAATGACGATGGTTGTATAATCATTGGCAAGAGCAGCTTCAACAACTTCTTTTACGCAAGCGTCAACAGCTTCACAAGCTTTTATTGCTGCTTCCATAACTCCTGTATGTCCAACCATGTCACCATTGGCAAAATTCAAACATACAAAATCAACTTCCCCTTTGTTTAATTCAGGGACCAAAGCATCTTTTAATTCATAAGCACTCATTTC
Source organism: Flavobacterium sp. (assembly GCA_035273645.1). Classification (GTDB taxonomy): domain Bacteria; phylum Bacteroidota; class Bacteroidia; order Flavobacteriales; family Flavobacteriaceae; genus Flavobacterium. The sequence goes on from DATEOV010000340.1 coordinate 829, forward strand.
TGGCTGCAAATCGTAAGTAGCTACTTTTGGAGAATTTCTCAATATTCTGCTTTCACCTTCAAAAGGAGTTTCTTGCCCTCCAGAAAAGAAGAATGTTACGTGAGGATATTTTTCTGTTTCGGCGATACGAATTTGTTTTTTGTTGGCTTTTTCCAAAACTTCACCTAATGTTTCCGTGATGTTGTCTTTGTTATAGACCACTTTTACATTCTCGTATGTTTCATCATAATTGGTTAGCGTCACATAGTACAATTTCAATTTGTGCATGTTTTGCTCGTGGAAATCTTTTTGCGAAAGCGCTTCGGTCAATTCACGTCCCCTATCGGTTCTAAAATTGAAAAAAATAACCACATCATCTTCTTGAATAATTGCAACAGGCTTATCATTTTCATCCACCATAACCGTCGGCGCAATAAATTCATCAGTTACGTGGTTTTTGTAACTTTCTTTTATGGTTTCATATGCATTCTTTGAATGAGTTCCAGTACCATTTACAAGTAAATCATAAGCCAGTTTTACTCTTTCCCAACGTTTATCACGATCCATTGCATAATAACGTCCAACCACAGAAGCTAATTTTACGGTAGTGCCAGCTATGTAATTTTCAAGATCCTGCACATATTTTTTTCCAGATTTCGGATCAACATCACGACCATCTGTAAAAGCATGTACAAATACATTTTGCAAACCATAATCTTGAGTTGCATCAATTAATCCACGCAAGTGAGAAGTATGTGAGTGAACTCCTCCATCAGAAAGCAATCCTAAAAAATGTACTTTTTTATTGTTTTGTTTAGCATATTCGAAAGCATCAATAAGTACTTGTTCTTTTACCAAAGTTTTGTGTTCAACGGCAAGATTGATTTTGGCCAAATCTTGGTAAACAATTCTTCCAGCTCCAAGGTTCATATGCCCTACTTCGCTGTTTCCCATTTGTCCTTCAGGAAGACCAACATGTAAACCATCAGTCCTAAGTTGTGCACTTGGGTATTTTGTATAGAGACTATTTATAAACGGAACATTTGCATTATCAATTGCAGAAACTTTCGGGTCAGGTGATTTTCCCCAACCGTCTAAAATCATTAAAATTACTTTTTTGTTCATGGTGAAAAATTTTTTGCAAAGATAAAGTTTTCTCAAACATATAAGTTTGTTAAAACTACTATTGTACATTAAAAAGAGAAGTGCAACAAATAGCTAAAATTGTGTTGTAA
>DATEOV010000341.1:0-2548 GCA_035273645.1 Flavobacterium sp.
CTTTGGCACAAATGGCTTTGGCTTGGTTGTTAAAAGACAACAGGATTACTTCTGTTTTAATTGGAGCCAGTTCTGTGGGACAATTGAACAATAATATTGATTCACTGCAAAATTTGGAATTTTCATCTGATGAATTGAATGCGATTGAATCTATTTTGAAATAAATTAGAGAGGCACTACAGTGCCTCTCTAATTATTTTTGTAACTCCAAGTTATACTTTTTAACCAATTCCAAAGTCGATTTGTCCGAAGAAAAAACCGAATTCAAACCCTGAGGTTCCTGTGGTGGATCCGTAGTCAAAGGATCACCCGGGTTCCATTTTCCATCTGCAGTTACTGCTTTTCCTTCGCCACCAAATCCCCAAAAATTAGCTGCTTGCAACACACCTTTATTAGCAACACTTTCTGCAACACGGTTAAAGATGTAATTGTAAAAAACATCCCTATTGATTACTGAAGCTGTTGAAACCAAACCTTCATTTTCTCTTGGCAAACCAAATTCTTCAATGATGATTGGTCTTTTCAAATCATTGGCAACTTTTACGTGCAAGTCAATATATTTTCCCGCATTTTCAAGTGTCGTAGGCAATGTTTTCTCAGCATCATCGGCTTTGTACCAATTCCAGTTTTTTGGCCAAATGTGCATCGTTAAATAATCAATATTCGGATTTAGATGCGTTCTTTCAAAGGTTTCCATACTGTCGTTAGAGCTGTTTCTTCCCTCGGAACCGGTTGAAATCAAATGATTTTTGTCCAAGCTGTCAATCAAGTTGACAATGTTGTTAAGCCAAACCGTAAATTTCGCTTCATTTTCAGCCGTAAAAGTGCGAGGTTCATTTCCAACCTGCCATGCCATAATCGTATTGTCCTCTGTATATTTTATTTTGGTGTAAGCATTTGTTCTACTCAAAATGAACTTCACGTGATTGTTCAATCCTTCCATACAAGGCTCGCAACTATGGAATTTTTCGGTATAGGACATAAATTGCGGCCAAGTGTTTGGTGCGATATTTGGAACCGGAATTGGCCCGTGACCATTCCATTCCAAGTATTGCGACATTCCGCCAGACCATTCCCAATTATTCGTCAGGAATAAAACCGCATACATATTGCGTTTCCCCATTTCGGCGATAAGAAAATCCAAGCCGTCAAGTAAGTCTTGGTCGTATTTTCCCTGTTCGTATTGCAAAGCGGGACGAACGGTATAATCGTATTTTCCACCATCGCCACCCACCAAAATCCGCAAGTTATCGATGCCGTTTTTCTTCATTATATCCAGTTCACGAATCAATCTTTTTCGGTCGCCTATTTTCTTCGAAGCCAGTAAACTTCCGTACCAGTAATTAGTTCCAATGTACGAATATGGCTTGTCGCCTTTGTAAAATTGAGTTCCTTTTACAGTGATTCTGGCCTGTTGTTTTTGGGCTTCACAAGAGAAGCTAGCGAAACATAAAAGAACCAAAACTATTTTTAATACTGATTTTTTCATAATTGGTTTAATTTATTATCTGGAGCTTTATCCTGCTATTCGTTACAATCTTTTTTTGAGGTTGAAAAAACCTCAAAAAAAGGATTTTCACTTCTATCAGGGCTAGGGCACTCCATTTATGATCTTATTTACTGCAATTTTTAAAATATTTTGCTTGGATTAATTAGGTAAAACATACATGCTGGGCAGGGTATTCACCAAAGCCGATTTTGATTTGGTTGCAAAAGTTTTAAAATCTGCCACATTCGATGCGGTTGGGTTAGGAACATAATAGCCATCTTGATTATTGTTCCAAAACATAACATAACTTATCTGAATGTTATTTGCAGTTAGCGTACTGTACAAATAAATAGAAAACCAATTGGTAACTGGTGCAATAGTAGCTGTAACTCGATAGCCTGTTTCAGTCATAGCAGCAATTTTTACTTTGGTTATCGCCAAGTCCGAAAGCATTTTTAGTTTGGCATTGGCTTTGTCAGCTCCAGTTTGTTCTTGATTGTTCAAATCGCCATAATTGTCCATTCCTAAAACATCTACGTAGGCATCACCCGGATAACGACTCAAATAATTGGTTGAGGTAGAGTAGGAGTTATCAGGAGAGAAAGCATATAAAATATTGTGAACTCCTTTGGTGTCTCTTAAATATTCAACGGTAAATTGATAAGCAGCTTTATAATCATCTGCTGAGCAGAAATCAGCTCCCCACCAGAACCAACTTCCATCAAACTCATGAAAAGGTCTGAAGATAAAAGGAATTAATTCATCTTTACTCCCTTTTAGTTTTGAAGAGAATACTGCTACTTGATCTAGTTTTTGTTTGAACCAGTCGTGTCTTGTACCTCCTGGCAAAATACTCCTAAAAAAAGTGCTTTTATCTGCATCATACATCGAGCTGGCATAAAAAGTGTATTCTTCATTATCCGTTGCAGGATAATTTTTATTTTTTGGCCCTCTCAAATGCCACGAAACGGTGTTAATTATTCCTTTTGCGTAAGCGTTTTTTATTTGAGTGGCATTTTTAATTTCTTCTTGGTAGAACCAATTACTGACAGTGCCATC
>DATEOV010000342.1:0-5355 GCA_035273645.1 Flavobacterium sp.
CGTTTTCTGTATACTACGTATTTTTGTAGGTAAAATGCAATCGCTTCAGATTGACAAAAGTATTTTAGTCCTTCAGGAACTTTGTAACGCATCTCATCTGCAACTCTAAAAAAATGATCCACACCATTTTTGCTTGTTAATATAATAGCAGTGTAGTTATTAAGATCGATTTTTTGAAGTCTAATCTCTTTTGCGCTTACCCCTTCTACATGAATAAAAGGTCTGAAATCAATTTTTACTTTATGCTTTTGTTGCAGCTCAAAGTATGGAGAATTTTCCACTTTAGGTTCTGGTTGTGATACCAAAATTGTTTTCACTTTCATATTTAAATAATTTCTAAACGCTACCTTTTGTAAACCAATAATACATAAAATAATAGGGTGCTATTTCAAGAGTGCAAAGATATAAAATAAAATAAAACAACTTGCTGAAAATTTCCTTTCTGTAATTTTTTATGGAGTACGCATAAAGTAAAACGTTCAAAACTACTATACTATATAGAACTAGCAATGGGATATTTTTTAAGATGGATTCATAATAGAATAAAATGACGTCAATTGGCAGTAGTAATAAGCCTACATAAGTTCGGTATGTAACTTTCTGTAAATTAAACTGTTCGACAAGTTCTTCTATTTTGAATGTGGTTGCAATGATTTTTTCGATTAAAAACTTCGATAAGATGAAGTAAATGATAAAAGTGAATATTTGGATGAATAAGACCCAATCTGTTTTTGAACCATAACCAAAGTTGTTTAGTAAAATTTGGATAAAAAATGAAAAGGAAATAATTTGAACAACGAATAAGGAGATAGAGAACATCCCCATCAAGTGACTGCTGTCTCTGTAAATTCTAACGTATTTGTCCGAAAATATCAATTTTGTGAAATCTTCAAAGCGGTTTTCATAAACGGATTTGGTTAGAGCAATGATGCCGAAAGCCATGATAAAAACCAGCGTTACCCAGTCGTTAGTGTCTGTTATTCTAGGATGAAGTACGTGTTCAGTCATAATTAGAGCAAAATTAGTGATTTTTATAACATTATTTATTATAATTTTATAATAATCAAATGGCATAAAAACGTTACTTTTGCACGGAAATTACGCGAAACATGAACAATTGCATTGTTATAATTCCAACCTATAACGAAATTGAAAACATAGAAAGCATTATTAGAGCAGTGCTCTCTCAACACAAACCTTTCCATGTCTTAATTATTGATGATAACTCTCCGGATCATACTGCGGATAAAGTGGTTATGCTTCAGTCAGAATATAATGGTAGATTGTTTTTGGAAAAAAGGACTAAGAAATCAGGATTAGGTACCGCTTATGTACATGGTTTTAAATGGGCATTGCAAAAAAACTATGATTTTATTTTTGAAATGGACGCTGATTTTTCGCACAATCCGAATGATTTGGAGAAATTGTATGATGCCTGTCATTTCGGCGATGCTGATTTGGCTATTGGATCTCGTTATGTAACCGGAGTAAATGTTGTAAATTGGCCCTTAAGTCGTGTTTTAATGTCGTATTTTGCATCGGTTTATGTTCGCATGATTACTGGAATGAAAATACATGATGCTACAGCTGGATTTGTTTGCTACAAAAGATCAGTGCTCGAAGCTATAAAATTAGATAAAATTAGATTTGTTGGGTATGCTTTTCAGATTGAAATGAAATACCGAACGTATTGTAAAAAATTCGCCATTTCGGAAGTGCCCATTATCTTTACCGATAGAACCAAAGGGCAATCAAAAATGAGCAATTCCATCATTGTTGAAGCTGTTTTTGGAGTTATTATGCTTCGTTTGAAAAGATTAGTTAACCGTTTGTAAAAGAAGACACTATGAATAGATATTTGATTAAAAATGCTAAAATAGTAAATGAAGGAGTTATTTTTGAAGGGGATGTACTGGTAGAGAACGACCTTATTGTTGAGGTTTCTGAGAACATTAGTCTGAAATCTTCTGATTGTATGATTATTGATGCGGCAGGAAATTATCTTTTGCCAGGGGTTATAGATGATCAAGTGCATTTTAGAGAGCCGGGACTTACTCATAAAGGAGATATTGAGTCGGAATCTAGAGCTGCAGTTGCAGGTGGAATTACTTCTTACATAGAACAGCCAAATACGGTTCCTAATGCTGTTACCCAAGAAATTCTTGAAGAAAAATACAAAATTGCAGCCGAAAAATCTTTTGCCAATTATTCTTTTATGATGGGCGCAACCAATGACAATCTTGAGGAAGTGTTGAAGACAAATCCTAAGAATGTTGCAGGGATAAAAATATTTTTAGGGTCTTCCACAGGAAATATGTTGGTGGACAATGAAGCGGTTTTGGAGAAAATATTTGCTTGTACCTCAATGCTGATTGCAGTTCATTGTGAAGATGAAATGACAATTAAGAACAATCTGGAAAAATACAAAGAAGAATTTGGAGAAGATGTGCCAGTAACTGCACATCATCTTATCCGCAGTGAAGAAGCTTGTTATATTTCTTCATCAAAAGCAGTTGCTTTGGCAAAAAAAACCGGAGCAAGATTGCATGTTTTCCATCTTTCGACTGCCAAAGAAATGGAATTGTTCAGCAATAAAATTCCACTTGAAGATAAAAAGATTACTGCAGAAGTTTGTGTACATCATTTATGGTTTACCAATGATGATTATGCAACTAAGGGTAATTTGATTAAATGGAATCCTGCCGTAAAAACAGCTAACGATAGAAAAGTATTGTGGGAAGCACTAAATGATGGCCGTATTGATGTTATTGCCACGGATCACGCACCACATACATTGGACGAGAAAAAACAAAAATACCTACAAGCTCCTTCTGGTGGGCCATTAGTACAACATGCTCTTGTGGCTATGTTTGAAGCGCATCATCAAGGGAAAATAAGCGTGGAGAAAATTGTGGAAAAAATGTGCCACAATCCAGCTAAGATTTTCAAAATTGAAAAAAGAGGTTTTATTAAAGAAGGTTATTTTGCCGATTTAGTTATTATCAATGCAGGATTGCCTTGGAGTGTAAAGAAAGAAAATATACTTTCGAAATGCGGTTGGTCTCCTTTTGAAGGTTTTACTTTTAAATCTAGAATCACTCATACTTTTGTAAATGGTAAATTGGTTTATTCTGGTTTTAAAGTAAAAGATATCCGTGCCGGCCAAAGAATGTTGTTCGACAGATAAAAATTCATTTGATGAAATGAGCATAGCAGAAAATTGGTCGCAAATACCAATGAAGATATGCGAATTACATATGACCGATAAAAATCAATAAGTATCTCCATATGAAAAAAATAGTTTCTCTTTTTGCTTTAGTTACCTTGTTTTTGAGTTGCAATAAGGATTTGGTTGAAAAACCGGATAATCTTATTGACAAAAAAGTGATGGGAGATATTTATTATGATATGTCAATTTTGGAAGCTTTAAAGTATCAAAATCCCAATTCTTTGTATAAGAACGGGATTAATCCAAAGACTTATATTTATAAAAAATATAAAATTGACAGTCTTCAGTTTGCAAAAAGCAATGCCTATTATGCCGCTGATTATAGAGAATACAAAAAAATGTACGATGATCTTAACGAGCGTTTAAAAAAGGAATCAACGGCAGTAAATTTGATAGTCAAAAAAGAGGCGAAAAAAGCTGCTGCTCTAAAAAAAGCAAAAGCCAAGAAAGTACAGGATTCTATAAAAAAGGCCAAAAAAATCAAGGATTTGAAAATCAAAAAAGAAAAAGATTCGATTGCTCAAAAGAAGCAGGAAATAAATGCTGCAAAATCGAAGTAGTTACAGATTTGTAATCTCCTTTATGTAATTATGAACGTCTTGAAATGTAATATTCAAGGCGTTTTTTATTTTTTCATTGGAGTATAAATCAGTTGTGTAAGAAGATCTTGCAGAGGCTTTGCTTAGTTGTCTCCTTTGACCAAAAACATTGGAAGCAATCCAATCCAGTTTTGATAAAGCATTCATCATAAATGGAGTTGCATGGTATTTAGGTCTTTTAACTTTTAATTCATCGGCAATGGAATAGAGAAAGTCTTGAAAAACGATATTTTGGCTAATAAGAGTAAAACGTTCGCCGTGAATAGGGCTTTTCATCAGCTGATGCATTATAGAGACGACATCCGAAACAGCCACAAAACCTGTTAATCCTTTGGTGTAAAAAGCTAATCCGTTTTTTACTTTTGTAAAAAGTTCACCACTTCCTTGGTTCCAAAATCCTGGGCCAATAATGACACCAGGGTTTACAACCACGACTTCAAGTCCTTCTTGTAGACCGCGCCAAATTTCCATTTCGGCACCATATTTTGAAATCGCATAATCACTATGCGGTTTTTCAGGATTCCATTCAGTCTCTTCGGTAATGATAGATTCGTGCTCCGGCAAGTCGCCAAGAGCTGCTATGGAACTTACATGACAAAGTTTTTTGACGTTGTTGGCTAAACAAAAATTGACAATGTTTGATGTGCCTTCGATATTGGTTTTTCGAACGAGATCTTCTTCTTTTGGGTCAAAAGAAATCATCGCAGCACAATGATATACCTGATCTATTCCCTGAAAAGCATTCTCTAAAGTAGGAATGTCAAGAACATCGCCTTGAATCCATTGGACAGAATCATAAAGGCTATTTTTTTTGTACAATGAAAAAAGAGCTTTTGTTTTCTGGGTATTGTCTAGATTTCTATAGATGGCACGGACATTTTCTCCCTTTTCTAATAGGTGAATTAAAAGATGTGCTCCTACTAAGCCTGTTCCTCCTGTGACTAATACCATATTTACAAATATATTATTTAATGTTGATTCGTTAAATCGTTTAAGTGTTTATTTGGTGATTTTTTTTCGATTAACCGATTAAACAAATAAGCAAATCAACATTAAATTTTATCTTTGCTTAAAATTGATTATTTTATAGATGAAAAATATTATTTCCGAATTACAATGGCGTGGTTTAGTACACGACATCATGCCAGGAACAGAAGAACAACTTTTAAAAGAAATGACGGCTACTTATATTGGATTTGATCCCACATCAGATTCATTGCATATTGGTAGTTTGGTGCCGATAATTTTATTGGTTCACCTTAAAAATTTTGGTCATAAACCAATTGCTTTGGTAGGTGGTGCGACTGGAATGATTGGAGATCCTTCCGGAAAATCAGATGAGAGAAATTTATTGGATGAAGCTACTTTAAATCATAATGTTGAAGGAATAAAAGCCGTTTTGTCTCGCTTTTTAGACTTTAATGATACTGCAGTAAATGCGCCGGTTTTAGTTAACAACTACGACTGGATGAAAGGTTTGTCATTCATTAATTTTGCTCGTGATGTGGGTAAAAGAATCACGGTAAA
>DATEOV010000343.1:0-3395 GCA_035273645.1 Flavobacterium sp.
GTCCCAAAAAAATAAAGAAATAAGTACTTCCCCAAATAATAAATATAGCTGCGAAAGCGAGATAAATTAGAAATTGATTATTGTTTTTTGGCATGTGACTTTTAGGTTTTTTATAAAATAAAAAAATGATTTCTTTTGAAAATTGAGATTACTCAAAATTCTAAGAAGTCACTTTTTTAATTTAGTAGTAATAAAATATTAACTAGGATTTCATTTCAACTGAGAAACAATACCCTTTATTTCTTGTTCTTTACTTTTAGGGTAAATCAACAAGACAGAATCTTTGTCTACAATAATATAATCATCCAAACCGTCGACAATTACTTGTTTTCCTACAGCGGTTCTAATAATATTATTCGACGCATTTTGCAACAATACAGTTGCATTTACCACTGCATTATTATTGTCGTCCTTTGGTAATTTTTCATGTAATGACCCCCAAGTCCCAAGATCATTCCAATCAAAAGTTGCTGGAAGTACATACACATTTTTAGCATTTTCCATTATGGCATAATCAATGGAAATATTTTCTGCTTTTGGATAATTATCTTGAATAAAACCACTTTCCTTATCTGAATTATACGATTCATACCCTTCCATGAAAAGGGCAAACATCTCTGGTTGAAATTCTTCAAAAGCTTTTAAAACCGACCGTACACTCCAAATGAAAATTCCGGCATTCCACAAATAATTTCTGCTTTGGATAAATTTTTGGGCCGTTTTGGAATCAGGTTTTTCTCGGAACTGAACCACTTTTTTTATCGAACGACTGTCTAATTTGTCAAATTCAATATAACCATATCCCGTATTGGGAGCTGTCGGTAAAATTCCTAGAGTCATTAAAGATTCTTCTCTTTCGCATAAATCAAAAGAACGTTGTAAATTGGCCACAAACTGCATTTCATCTTCGATCCAATGATCACTTGGAGCAACAACCATGACTGCATTTGGATTCATTTTTTTTATTTTTAATGAAGCATACAAAATACAAGGAGCTGTATTTCTCATAGCTGGTTCCAAAACAATTTGCTCTTGTTTAACCATTGGCAATTGTTCCAAAATCAAATCATTGTAACTTTCGTGAGTCAGAATCAAAATATTCTCTTTCGGAATAATTTGTGATAATCTACTAAATGTTTTCTGAATTAACGTTTCCCCAGAACCCAACATATCATGAAACTGCTTCGGGAATTCTCTCGTACTCACAGGCCAAAATCGCGAACCGATTCCGCCAGCCATTAATATTGCGTAATAATTTTTGTTCATTTTAATATTTTGCGTTCGCTATTTTATAGCTAATCATTTTTAACCAGGCAATAACTCTACCTCGGCATTTGGGTTAAATAAATACAATCGCCCAGAACTTATTTCCAAACATTCGTATCGCTTGGTTCGTATTGCTATTTTCTTGAAAATCTTTCCATTTGAAATTCTAAAAACGCTACCATAAGGAATGTCAAAGATATAATTTTTATCATTTGGTTTATCATATTGCTTCAACGCCAATGCTAATGTGGTATCGGTATCGCTACTTGCTGTTGGATTCCTAAAATGTCTTGCCAACAATGGCAATAAATGATTCGGAAAAATCTCTGGTCGAATAAATGGCACCATCATTCTTTGAAAGGAATGTTTCCATTCCCCTCCATGGGGTTTAATATGTCTGCCGAATTTTTCAAAAGCCACCAAGTGTGAGATTTCATGAATCAAAGTAATCAAAAACCTGTATTTATTGAGACTTGCATTTACTGTAATTTCATGTTTACCGTTCATCCCTTTTCGATAATCTCCATGACGCGTTTGCCTCTCATTCACAATTTTGAGATGCACTTGATGCGTAACAATCAGTTCAAAAACTGGCTTTACGGCATGTTCCGGCAAATATTTTAAAAGTGTTTCGGGCAAAGTAAATTATGAGTTATAAAGCATTATGGATTTGTAGAAGAAACAGGCAATACTTTACCGTTAAAATATTTATTTCCTGTAAGAGTGAAATCATAAATATAATTGGCCATCTCACTGGCCGAAAGTGGCGCTTGATAACCTGGAAATGCTTCTTGAAGCATTTCGGTTTGAACAGATCCCAAAGCCAAAACATTAAAAGAAATTCCTTGTTCTTTATACTCTTCTGCTAATAATTCAGACAAAGTAATTACGGCTCCTTTGCTGGAACTGTAAGCTGCCAATCCTGCAAACTTCAAACTTCCCTGTACGCCTCCCATCGAACTAATGGTTACCACATGGCTCCCTTTTTGCAAATAAGGCAAACAGATTCGGGTTAAATTAGCTACACCAAAAACATTAACTTTGTATATATTTTCGAAATCATGTTGTGTCGTTTCTGAAAAGGGTCTTAACAACAAACTCCCTGCATTATGGACGACTGCATCAATTCTTCCCCAAGTAGCGGAAAGAAAATCAGTTACTTGTACCAACTCTTCTTCGCTAGACAAATCAACCGAAAGACAAATAATATTTTTATGGGAAAGCAAAGCTTGATTTGTTTTTCTTGACAAAGCAAGCACCTGATGTCCTGCATTGGCAAACTGCAAAGCCAACTCCAAACCTATTCCCCTACTGGTTCCTGTAATGATAATATTCTTCATGGAGCAAAAATAATCAAAACAGTTAAAAAACTGTACTTTTAAATTTTAAAAAATACATTTTTATCCTGTAATAAACACATAAAAATCAAAATCAATAAATAAAACAAGAACCGAAAAACTGGAGATTAGTTTAAAAAAACTTAATATTACAAACTGTCTTTTATTTTTGTAAATCACCATTATGCTAACATTTAACAAAAACTATTTTGGATTCGCAATTCTCATATTTTTCATTGAGGTTTTGATTGCGCTTTATATCAACGACAGTTTTGTCAGGCCATATCTTGGCGATGTTTTGGTTGTTATTCTAATCTATTGCTTTTTAAAATCCTTTCTCAAATTACCTGTTTTAACTGCTGCGATTGCAGTATTAGTTTTCTCTTTTACAATCGAGTTTCTACAATTTTTGAATATCGTCGAAAAATTAGGTTTAGAAAAATCAAAAATTGCAAGAACTGTTATCGGTACTTCATTCTCTTGGATTGATTTACTAACTTATATTATAGGAATTACAATAGTATTAATTATCGAAAAATCTTGGCTTAAAAAACAAATGATCGAAAACTCAAAATAAAGTGATGAGTTTAATTTTATTCATTTTTCCAAAATAAACAATTCCAGCTAGAATCTAAAAAAATGATTAAAACATCCAATTTGAAATAGCAAAAAACACAGACATAGAAGGCGTATCAGCATTACAGCAGATCCACATTGTAGCCTATATGACCGTAGAAGAAAAAGCGTCTGAATTTGTAATGACTCCTTTTTATGTTCAGCAACTCCAAGAAA
>DATEOV010000344.1:0-10858 GCA_035273645.1 Flavobacterium sp.
CAAAAGAACAGCAAAACACAAGAACTAAGAATACGTATTTTTTCATTGTTGTTTATTTTAAAAGATATACTTCGATTTTTAATGTGATATGAAAGCCCTCCAAAAAAAATTATTGTTTTAGAAAGTAACATTGATATACACAGGTGCATGATCCGAAAGGACAAGGTCGTTTAAAGTTTCTGCAAAAACAGCATATTTACGAACCGTAATCCCCTTGGTTACTAAAATATAATCGATCAACGGTCGGTCTTTAAAAGGTATTTTACCGAAATCATGAAAAGACCAATTTGGGCCATACACAATTGGAGCGAGTTTTTTGGAATCCAATAAACTTAAAGATTTATCAGCCGTCAGCAATGATTGGATAACCGATGAATCAGGTGTGGCATTCAAATCACCCATCATGATTTGCGGCATTCCCTCACTTAGTTGGGCAATTTTTACTTTAATCAATGTTACACTTTCACGCCTTGCCACTTTACCCACGTGATCAAAATGCGTATTTAGGACAAATAGTTTTTTGCCGGTGGTTATGTCTTTTAATTGTACCCAAGTAGCAACGCGTTCGCAGGCAGCATCCCAACCTTTTCCAGGTTTTTCAGGAGTTTCGCTTAACCAGAAATACCCCGATTTGATGAGTGTAAATTTATTTTTATTGTATAAGATTGGGCTGTATTCCCCTTTCTCTTTCCCGTCTTCTCTTCCTACTCCTATAGCTCCATACTCAGTAAGGTTTTCTGCGAGGTACTTTAGTTGATGCGCCAGAACCTCTTGCGTGCCAAGGATATCAACTTCGTTGAAACGAATCATTTTTAGTACGTTTTCTTTACGTTGTTCCCAGTTGTTTGGATCATCTTCTGGATTATCATAACGGATATTAAACGTCATAATATTCACATTTGCTTCCGTTTTGGTTTGTGCATTTGTATTTGCAATCGCAAAAAACATTCCTATTGCCAATATCATTTTTTTCATAATATTCTTTCTAGTTTGGTTTTATGATCGTACTTGTTACAATGGTCTGTCCGCTTTTGCCACTCCAAAAGTTGCAGAAGGTTTGCTTCCCATAAACATTTTCAACTCACCACCTTTTACAATCATATCGTGTGTTATATATGATTTTGTATACGGTTTTCCGTTGTATTCTACTTTTTGTATGTAAATATTTGTATCGTTATTATCTTTTGCGATTACTTTGAATGAAACACCCTCTTTCAAATTAATAGTTGCTTCATCAATTGCAGGACTTCCCATTACATAAACACCATTTGCAGGATTTACTGCATAGAATCCCATTGATGAGAGTATGTACCAAGCAGACATTTGGCCTACGTCTTCATTTCCACAAATTCCTTCTGGTTTTGTAGTATAAAATTGGTTGAAAATTTGGCGAACAATTTTTGCCGTCTTCCAAGGCTGTCCTGCGAAAGCATACATATAAGCGGTGTGATGTCCAGGTTCATTTCCATGAGCGTATTGCCCAATGAATCCAGAAATATCAGCCGAAATTTCTTTACCGGTTAATTTTCCAGTATTGTTGAATAATCCGTCTAATTTTTTTGTGAAATTGGCATCTCCTCCAAATAAATTAATTAATCCGTATGGATCTTGAGGCACTAGCCATATGTATTGCCAAGCATTACCTTCCACATAATCATCTCTGCGGTGGTTTGAGTATAATGGGTCAAATTGTCCTCTCCATTCACCATTTGTCAATTTTCCACGCATAAAACCAGTGTTTTTATCGAAATATAATTTATACAATTCAGCTCTTTTTGAAAAATATTCGTAGTCCGCTGTTTTACCCAAATCCTTTGCCATTTTTGCAATACACCAATCATCTATCGCATATTCCATTGCATTCGCAACCGATTCACCTTCTAAATCAGCCGGGATATGTTGTAATTTTTTAAGGTATTTAATTCCTTTTTTATCAAAATCGGCAGTTGTTTTCATGGCTTCGAAAGCAAGCTCGACATCATAATCTCTATACCCTTTAAAATAAGCATCTGCAATAACTGCAATTGAGTGGTTTCCGTTCATACAATCGGTTTCACCACCCATTAAATGCCAAACTGGTAATCTGCCTTGTTGTTTGTAAATAGCAAGAAACGATTTTACGATATCATTAACTTTGTCACCTTGAATAATTGTATAAAGTGGGTGCAATGCTCTATAGGTGTCCCAAAGAGAGAAGGTTGTGTAGTTTGTAAAATCGGCTTTTTTGTATACTTTCTTATCAGTACCTCTGTAATCGCCGTTTACATCATTGAAAAGTGAAGGAGCAACCATTGTGTGATACATTGCTGTATAGAAAACAGTTTTAGTGTTATCATCAGCCTTTACATCAATTTTCGACAATTCTTTATTCCATTTTTCATCAGCAGTTTTCACTACCTTATCAAAATCCCAGTCATTAATTTCTGCTTTCAAATTAGCTAATGCATTTTCACAACTTACAGGAGAGATAGCCACTTTAGAGAAAATTACTTTTCCTTTTTTGGCTTTGAAGTCAATTACAGCCTTCATTTTTACCCCTTTTCCTTCTGTACCAGTAATTGATTTTGTGTCATTATATAAAGATAAATTAGAAATTTCTTCCGAAAATTCCATTACAAAATAGATTCTTTGATCTTTAACCCAACCATCGGAATAGCGATATCCTTCAATTGTATTCTTGTTTATTTGTTTTATATAAGTATCTGTTGATACGTCCCCACCAACTCCGTCAACTAGATCTATCAAAAAGTGAGGTTGTTCGTCTGATTCGAAAGTATATTTATGAAAACCAACCCTTTCCGAAGCTGTTAATTCGGCCTTCACATTGTAACGATCTAATTTCACGCTGTAATATCCTGGTTTTACAATTTCATTTTTGTGTGAAAAAAGTGAACCATATTTTTTATCTAAATCTGCAACAGTTACATTGGTTGAGTCTTTTAAATCGACATAATCTCTATGATTCAAATACGTTTCCCCCGTAAAAGGCAGTAACAAAATATCATTCAAATCAGCACATCCAGTTCCGCTTAAATGGGTATGTGTAAACCCAATTATAGCATTTTGCGAATAATTATAAGCACTGCTCCAGTCCCAACCACCATCAATTTGAGCAGGTCCTAATTGAACCGCTCCGAATGGAACATTTGCTCCAACAAAAACGTGTCCGTGATCTCCAGAACCTATAAGAGGATCAACATATTGTGTGTAATTAGACTCTATTTCTTTATCAGATTCTTTATCAGACTTGCTTTTGGAGCAAGATAAAAAAGCTAGCACCGCTCCAATGAGAGTAAATACTCTAAGTAAATGGGATTTTTTCATTTTTTTATTTTTAAAATATTATTGTTTTTGATATAGTAAGACTTGATCTTTTTAACTAATTATTTCTTTTCTTTAAGTTTATCTTCCAACATTTTTATATAATAACCGCCAACTACGGAACGGGCTTGAAATCCAACATTTTTAGTTGAATCGGTGTTATACCAATCAGACATTGGAATACGGTCTGTGGTTTCGCTCATAAATTTATGAATAGGTTTTATGAAGCTTTCAAAAGTAGGTCTGTCAGAAGAGAGTGTTGCTGTCCACATTATCCAATCTGATTTAGTATAATTGGCACGGCTGTCCAATGGCAATCCATATATATTTTGTTTGGTGGAGTAATATTTTAGTTCTTTATCAAAAATGGCTTTGTCAAAAATGTCAAATTGTAATAATTTATCCCAAACCAAATTGTATTTCTGGCTCCATGTCCCAGACTTGTCAAATGTCAGTTTGTAGTGATCACCCTCATTTGCCATTTTCTCCCAACTTTTTGCCATTTCTTTGGCTTTTTGGGTGTATTTTTCACCAACTTCTTTTTTACCTAACATCGTTGCAAGGTGACCATACGAAGCAATCCCCATTATCGCTTTCACTGATAAATTAGTGTTATGGGCTAAATGTCCAGCAAAATCATCTGTACAAAGTTGATTTTCTGGATCCAATCCTTTTTCCACTAAATAATTTGTCCAGGTTGTTAAAACATCCCAATGCTTTTCAGCATATTTAGCGTTCCCTTCCACCACAGCGATTGCACCTGCCAATACGATCATATTTCCAGCTTCCTCGATAGGCATATCTTCGCCGTACGTTTGACCATTTCCTAGCGGATAGGTACCAATGTCATGAGAAGGAAAAGGTTTTTTCCATCTTCCGCTTTCGCTATATTCAAAAATATGATTCAATAATCCTTCAGCTAATTCAGGGTTATAAAGCAAAAATAAAGGAGCCGACGGATAAGTAACATCAACTGTTCCTATTGAGCCATTACTGAAGTTTTCTTTAGACAAGAACAACAACTCCCCTTTTGGTGATTTTACCAATTTGTGCGCCGAAATTGCCTGACGATAGGCTAATACACATAATTCGGCATATTCTTTTCCTCCCGATTTTAATGCATCTTCCATTAATTTATTGTCAAACTTAGTACATTCTGATGTAAGATTGGCATATTCACCATTAGCTTCTTCAAAAGCAGTTTCAATAGTTTTATCCCCTTTTTCATTCCAATATGGTCTCAGGTTTTGTCCAAAATACTGTATAGAATAAAGATCGTCGTATCCTAACATTATCTTCCCTGATTTTGTTCCAGAAACTTTTCCTAAAGATTCAGATAAAGCAATATTACCATTCTTCACCTCTTTTGCGACAGCGGTTACATTTCCGTTTTTTACAAAAATTTTTCTTAACTCAAAAGGATTACCAATGGCACTTTTTACTTTGTTTTTTTCTCCTGAAAGATAAAAATAGCCCCAATCTATACGAACATCATCTCCTTTTTTTGCCAAAATATCTTGTGAAATACTACCTGTTTTGACAAAGGCAAGATTTCCTTTCTCAAAACTTTTACTTTCACTGGATTGAGAAGCTTCATCTAAAGCCCAACTTGGAGCTGCTTCGAAGTAAATAGAAACATCATGATCCTTTGCATCATTCGATTTTACTGAATAACCAATGTAATTTACAGGACGAGAAACCAAATACAAATTATCCATTAATAAAGGTGCCATAAATGTTAGTTCTAAATTTACCTGGCCACAAGTAAATGTATAACGTGTTTGTGTAGCCTGTACGTCAACTGAGTTTTGGATAGCCGTAGTTTCCAAATGTCTTTCCACTGGCATTTCGATACAGATTCCGAAATCAAGCAAGCCTCCACCAATTCTATTTTTACAATGTGCGGCTATTATATTCTTACCTTTCTTCATTGTTTTTACAACATTTTGCGGAATTTGAATCACTGTATTTTTACCAACGTCATTACCAGTGTTCACAATTTCTATACCATTAATATAAATTTCGGTATCATCATCATGAGAAAATTTTAAATAAACTTTCTTATTAGTATAATCGTCTTTCAATGTGATTTCTCTGCGCACCCAGATATCTTCTGTTTCCCAAAGTGTTTTTATATTATTTTCTCCTTTTGTTCCAAAAGCACCTTTGCCCTGTTTCCAATTTTTAGAATCAAAAGTAGGTGATTGCCAGTTTGATTTAGGGGTTTCAAATGTGTAGCTTCCACTCCATTCCTCTGACGATGCCATTCCGATAATCATTTTCATAGGAACATCTTCTGTCCCCATAAATCGATAGGTCACCCCATCTACACGCAAAGCGCCAACAAATGGAAAATCTTTTCCAGTCCAGTGCTTCACCGGTTTATCATATAAATTATTAGCCATTGACCATGCACTGGTATACGGATCAATGTTTATTAATGGGTATGCAGGAGCTCTTAATTCATTTTTCGCATAAATCCCTTGAGTATTATTTTGCGCAAAACACTTGAAAGAAATCGCCACAAAAAACAGTATAGCGAAAAGGTTAATTGATTTTTTCATTTTTGTAGATGTTTATTACTGCATTTTTACTTTGTAGTAGATTGTGTTATTTCTTCAATGTACTGTTTAATTTTGGAGCAATTATTTCATAATTTCCCTTATCATCTATCCATCTGCAGGTGGCAATACCCACATCATTTCCTTTAATTTTTAGTACTGCAAAAGAGCCATTCCCGTCTTCATCCGGCCAAGCATTGTTTATCTGATAAATATTATGTCCTTTATACGTTTGAACAGAAGCTTCATGAGTGTGTCCCACAAAAAAACCGGCTAAATTATATTGGTCAAGAAGGTCAAAAAGCTGGGTACGGGTTTTTTCTGGCCACCATTTCGCTGCCCATTCGTCAAAACCATAATGCTGCACATAGACAACTGGATTACCTTTTGATGCGTATTTTTTCAAATCCTTTTTTAGCCAATTCATATTACTTTCACAATACGTTGTATCGCCGGCATAAGTATGCATTTGAACAAAATGAACATCACCAATATTCCAAGAATAAGCTCGGCTTGACGGGTGAATATTCAAGATCTCTTTTTTTGAAAGTTTTGCCTGCAAGGTCGAATCGAGAAATTTTAATGAATATGCGCGTCCTGATAAGTTATCCACATCGCCTTTTTGACCAGGATGAACGTCATGGTTTCCAAAGCCTGGGTAAACATTGTAGTGGATTTGTTTTTCTCCTATACCTTTTTCATAGCGTCTTTTGTATGCTTTTATGCTCTCGGGACACGGATTATCAAAAGTATCACCTGAAATAACAACACCATCAACTTTGGTCAAAGTTTCCCCAACAAAAGATTTTGGGGCATCTTTATCCCAAACATAAGTATTTGGCAATTTATTCATTGTCAAAACATGATAAAACTGATCTGTTTCAGGTGCAGAATCAAAATGCAAATCGGAGGCCATTATAACCGTAATATCTCTTTGTTGCGAATAGGATACCTCGGCGGCAAATAAAAACAAAATAATAAAATAGAATAATGCTGTTTTTTTCATCTTTAAAATATTAATAGGGACTCTTGTTCTCTTTAATCTGAATAGCTGTTAATAGACATTCTACACCTGAAACTGTCGTCATGCAATTGGTCGTATTTTTATCATATGGTTTCCCCCAAGAATAACTAATGCTATAATTATTTTTCTCCTTGTTTGAGTTCTTTTTGATTTGATCCCAAACAACAAGAGCACAATTATTAATGTATTTTTTCATTGCATTTTTACAATCAGAAGGAATTTCAGAAAATAAATAATACGGTGTATAATGCATAAAAATGCCATTGAAGGCGATAGAATCTTTACTTAAATCAACAGCATTAGGATTATATAAAACCCCATAATTGTCTGTCATCTTAGTCATGATGTAATTCACTACGGCATCAGCTGCAGTGCCTACAGTAAGTTGTCTTTCTTGGTCTTTGTTCCAAGCAAGCCCTAAGGCCGCTAAAGTTGTTCCGTAATTATAGGTATAATCTCCTGAATTTTGTTTGTTTGATGAAACTGAATAGGAATCATACACTTTTCCAGTTTTTTCATCAATTAAATATTTTGTTTGAATTGACATCCAACGCGAAGCAAAATCTTTAGGTGATTTACCATTTATAGTCTTTTCAGGAATTAAATACGCCAATACAATTGCTTGTCCCATTGTACAGCTGTGATAAGCTTGATTTTGTTTGTTCCAAAATATACCTCCAAAACCTGTTTTTGAATTGTCTAAAAACCCAAAATAGGGATCTGCTGCCGTACCTACAGGAGTGGTCAGCGTTTTGTCAAAAATATTTTTATAGGAGTATTCTTCATTGTAAACCTTCCCGTCTTCGTAGTGAGCATATGATTTAGGATTTACTTGAATATTGTGTTTGCTTAATTCTAATATTGCATTGGCTCCCCAGCATTGATCATCACTAAAATCAAATGCAACATAAACAGCTTCTTCTGCCCATTTAAGATATTTTTTATCTCCAAGCACCTCATAAGCGTGAACATACATCATTGAAACACAAGCTTTTTGCCAATCTAAGGTTTGGTTACTAGGCAAAGAAGTATAATCATCTTTGTAAGTTTTGTGAATATAATCTACAACTTTTGCAACGTCATTTTTAGTATAACTAATGGTCTTTTTTCTATTCTGCTGAGCCGATAACTGTTGTAGGCTCATAAAAAAGATATAGAAAATCAAAAATAAACTGATCGGCTTTAAAGCAAATTTTTTCATCAAAGAATGGTTAAACAACATCTATTACGAATATGATTTTTATATAAAATATCGATAACTAGTTAGATGTACTTTTTGTTCTCGATATTCCCAATGAGCTAAAAGACTGTAATTTAAAAAATAGGCTGTTTAAAATTTAAAACAGCCTATTTTTTTTAATTAAAATGTAGAATATCCAGGACTTGGATTATTGATCAAAACACCATTAGAGTTGTCAATTTCTCTTTGAGGTAATGGTAAATGGTCATTTTTACCCGCTACAAAATGTCTAGCTCCACGAGGATCAGTGGCTGTGGTAGCTGAATTGTAAATACTTTCAGCCATTCCCCAACGTACTAAGTCAAAATGACGCTCATCTTCATAAGCTAATTCACAACGACGCTCTTTTACTAAATCATTGAATGTAGGTAAAACAATTGCTTTGCTAATGTTATTTCCGAAAGCACGAACCCTAACTTTATTGAAAGACTCTGCAGCTGCTGCTACTCCAACGTTTGGATTATTTGGTCCAGCACCACCCAATTGCATAATTGCTTCTGCGTGTAATAATAATACGTCTGAATAACGCAACAAAGGTATATCTGCACCAGATTCCCAGTTAAATTCAGCCATAGTGTTATATGCCGCAGCATATTTGTTCCCGGCATAACCAGTTAGCATATTTGACAAGTCATCAGCAGAAACAATTCTGTTTTCACCAAGGTAGTTCACTTCGTCTCCAGGTCCAACTGCTGTTACGTGTTTACGTAAATCTCCAGCTTCGAATGCATCGTATAAACTTTTTGTAGGGGCAAAACCACTCCATCCAGTTCCTCCAGAAAGTCCAGAAGGCAATAGAATTACAGAAGTAACTGTTCCTTTGTGTCTTACTGGTGTATTTACTAAGTTAAATAAAACCTCAGTATTTTTTTCTCCAGCTGGTGAAAACAAATCAGCAAATCCGTTGTTATTAGTGGTATCTAATTGATATTGCCCTGAATTAATAACTTTTTCACAAGCAGTTTTACATTCTTGGAATTTACCCCAATGAGCATACACTTTTGCTAATAATCCATAAGCCGCCCCTAAATTAGGTCTTCCTAAATCATCATCAGTTCTTTTCCAAAGTCCCTCACTTTCATAATATTGTATCGACTTCAAAAGGTAAGCTTCGATCCTTTTGTAAGTTTCTTCTTTTGTTTCACGAGGCTTGTTAATTTCATCTGGTTTAGTATTGTCATAAAATGGCAACCCACCATATCTTTTCGCTAGGAAAAAATAAGAATATCCACAAAGAAAATTAGCTTCTCCTAAAAGTTTGTTTCTGCTTGAATCACTTAATTCAATTGCTGGAACGTTTTTAATAACATCGCTCGCTCTACGTATAGTACGATACATTAATTGCCAGTTATCATACATACCCCAAGCATCATTTGTAGAAGTTCTAAATTCACAAACTGCATTGGCAGTTCCTTCATTAGGATAGGTGATCATATCATCACTCGCACCACCTGCCCAAAAATGACCTTCTCCATATCCTTCTTCTTCATACAATGGAGCATAAGCAGCGTCTAAGCCTAATTGAGCGTCTTTTTCTGTTTTCCAAAAGTTTGCAATACCATAAGGCTCTCTTTCTAAATCACATGATGTAAAAACAAGGATTATAGATAAGATTAATAAATTATATGTTTTCATAGATTTTAAAATTTTAGAAATTAACATTCAATCCCATTAAAAATGTTTTTGGCTGCGGGAACTGTCCAACATTTACTCCAGACTCAATAATATCCGGATCAAATCCTTTGTAATCTGTAAATGTTAAATAGTTTTGAAGATTTACATAAAGTCGAAGCTTATCTAAATACACCTTTTTCAAGATGTCCTTAGGTAATGAATATCCGATGATAACATTTTTAAGTCTTAAATAATCACCATTTTTTACATAATAATCAGAGAATCTTTTATTGTCATTGTCATCAGAAATAGTTGCTCTTGGAACATTCCCATTAGTATTATTAGAGTTGTATCTGTCTAATATTGTTGCAAATTGATTGTATTTTGAATTTACAAAATCCCCTTCGTATAATGTCGCATCAAATATTTCTTTTCCAGACGTTCCTTGGAAGAAGAAAGAAAAATCAAATCCTTTATATCCTAATTCAGAACCAAAACCATAACTGAAATCAGGGAAACCGTCTCCAAGATTTGCTTTGTCTTTATCATTTAATTGACCATCATTATTAAGATCCACGAACTTCATGTCCCCAACTTGAGCATCAGATTGAATTTTATTTCCATCAGTATCTACATAGCTATCAATCTCTTGTTGCGTTCTAAACAAACCTCCTGTTTTATAACCATAGAAATGATTTATAGGTTCACCTACAGCTGTACGTGTGATATTCTGACCTGCATAATTATTCAAGTATATGGCAGAAACACCTTCTTGTCCTAAAGAGGTAACTTCATTTTTAACGTGGCTGAAGTTTCCATAAACATTAATACTTAAATCATTTATTGTTGTTCTATAATTTAAATTAGCCTCATATCCTTTGTTGTCAACATCAGCCGCATTTACCCAAGGATAGGTTTTCACACCTGAAAGTGATGGAGTTGGAACTTGTAAAAGAACATCAGATGTTTTTTTATCATAAAAATCTAAAGTCAAATCAAAATTTTTCAAGAAATTAATATCTAAACCAATATTTACCTGAGTAGTAACTTCCCATTTTAGATTTTCATTTGGAATACTAGATTCATATCTTCCGATTG
>DATEOV010000345.1:0-4340 GCA_035273645.1 Flavobacterium sp.
TTTTTTGAGATGCTGAGCTACTAAGATTCTAAGATTCTGAGTTTTTACAGGTTGTCTTAGAATCTTATTTACTTAGTACCTTCGAGCTCTCCTCGATATATTTTAATATTTCTGCACAAACGCTGTGGCTGGTAAATCCAAATTTTTCATCTAAAACGCTCGCTGGCGCCGAATATCCAAAATGGTCTAATCCCACGATTTTTCCGCTATCACCTATTAATCCTTCAAGGTTTACAGGAAGTCCAGCCGTAAGTCCGAAAACAAGTTTTTCTTTTGGAATAATGCTTTCTTGGTACGATTTGGATTGCGATTTAAACAAGCCTTCGGAAATAATGGAAGCGATGTTTATTTTTAGATTATGTTCTTTTTCTAAAATTACAGCAGCATCGATAAGTGTCGAAACCTCCGATCCGTTTGCGATCAAAGTGATGTCTGGATTTTGTGTCTTTTTTACCAAATAGCCACCTTTCTTGGATTCTGTTGCTTCTTCATATCTAGCAGTATATGCAGCTGGAATATCTTTTATGCCTTGTCTTGAAAGAATTAAAGCAGTTGGTGTTTTGGTGTTTTTTAAAGCCATATCCCAAGCCACAGAAGTTTCGATAGCATCGGCAGGACGTAGAGCCAATAAACTTTGATGTCCTGAATGGTTTTTTACCTTTTCCAATAAACGCATTTGTGCTTCCTGCTCAATAGGTTGGTGTGTTGGTCCGTCTTCTCCCACTCGGAACGAGTCGTGCGTCAGTACATATTTTACCGGAAGTTCTTGGATTGCGGCCAATCGTATGGCTGGTTTCATGTAATCCGAGAATACGAAAAACGTTGCCACTACTGGAATTACACCACCATGTAGAGCAATACCGTTGGCGATGGAAGTCATGGTTAATTCAGCAACACCAGCCTGTAAAAAGGCACCTTCAAAATTATTTTTTTGCAATACCGATGATTTTTTCAAGAAGCCATCAGTTTTGTCACTATTGGATAAATCGGCAGAAGAAACAATGATGTTTTCCACGTTTTCTGCCAAATAGGCCAGCACTGCAGACGAAGCATCTCTTGTGGCGGCATTTGGTTTTTGAGCCACGCTGCTTAAATCCAATTCTGGCAATTCGCCTGATAAAAACAATTGCATTTTTTTAGTTAAAGCTGGGTTTTCATTTTCCCATTTGGCTATTTGTTGTTTTCTCAGAGAAGCTTTTTCTGTTTTTTTAGCTAAAATGGCGTTATAATGTACTGCTACTTCTTCAAAAATAGCAAAAGGATCTTCTGGATTTGCTTTGAGATTTAAAAGCGTTTTGATATAATCTGCTTTAGTGTCTCCAATAGGTTTTCCATGCAATTCGCATTCACCTTCATACATAGAACCATCGGCAGTAACGCAACCTTTACCCATAATCGTTTTTCCGATGATCAAGGTTGGTCTTTCGGTTTCTTTATTGGCAGTATCCAATGCTCCTCGGATTTCCGAATGGTCATGGCCGTTGATGGTAATTACGTTCCATCCCCAAGCCTTGTATTTCATGGCGGTATCTTCAGAAGTCACTTCATCGGTCATCGAAGAAAGTTGCACATCATTCGAATCATAAAACATAATAAAGTTGTTCAATCCCAAATGTCCTGCGATTCTTCCTGCCCCTTGCGAAATCTCTTCCTGAACCCCTCCATCAGTGATAAAACCATATATTTTGTGATCAAAAAGTCCTTTGAATCTTGCTCCTAGAAATTTGGCCGCGATTGCCGCACCAACCCCCATTGCATGGCCTTGTCCCAATGGTCCCGAAGTGTTTTCAATTCCTCTTAGTACGTCAACTTCAGGATGTCCTGGCGTTACTGAACCCCATTGTCTAAATTGTTGTACATCTTCTTTTTTATAGTTTCCTAATAAATAGTATTGCGCATACATCAAAGCAGATAAGTGTCCCGCATCCATAAAAAAGCGGTCTCTAAAAGGCCAATCCATTTGTGTTGGGTCAAAATCTAAATACTCAGTGTATAAAATATGCATAAAATCTGCTCCTCCCATGGCACCTCCCGGGTGTCCTGAATTTGCTTTTTCTACCATAGAAATAGCCAGTGCTCTTATGTTGTCAGCGGCTAATTGGTCCATTTTGTGGTTCATAATTTTTTAATTTGGTTGTAATAGTATTATTGATATTTCTACTTTTTTTGATTTATATAAATCATTTTTAAAAGGAATGTTTTCTTTTTTCTAATTATAACTTAGAAACGGTTTTTGATTAAAAGTCAGATTTGTTTTTAATCAGTTTGAAATTTTAAATCGAATAAACGAGGTTTACTATTTTGTTCTGATGTTGATTCACTCGTTAAATAACAGACTATTTTTGAGAGGGTAAGGAAGAATAAAATAATAAGTGTAAAAAATACATTTGCAAATATAGCTAAATTTGTTTTACAATGACAAAAAAGAAAATATCATTTTTTAAGTCTTGGCTTTAAATTATTTTTTCATTGAAAAAACAGCTGCTTTTCTTCATTTTGGATAGGGTATATCACTTTTTAGCATAAATGAATAGTTGCTTCCTGTCTTCTAAAAATATAAAATTACGAATTTGACCCTCTTTTTTTTCAAATTTACCCCTTATGGAACTTTCAAATTAAGCTTTACTTTGCCTATATAAAATACAATAATACAGTGGTTTGTTGTTATTTATTTTATAAATGCCTTTGGTTAGTTAGGCAGTTTTGAAATTACATGAATCTGTAAAATGGCATTTGCAGAGAAACGTAAAAATTTGTTTTTACACATTTATGCCCAAAGTATATCCTTTGGGTATAAGTAGAACAAATTTTAAATTGTATGAAATGTTTTGTGTTGCAGTTGGAGTTTTGCATACTCTCAATATTGACTAGCAAAAAATAAAATTGGTTTATGCTTTATGTGCTTTTTTATTTCGATAAACTAAAAAATAAAGCGCATTTAAAAAGATTAAATTTAATAATGATTTGAGTTTAAGTTTTGGTTCAAAATAAGAAGGCTAATTAGCCTTCTTATTTTAAAATTGAAAAAAGTTTTTTGTAGTTTTTCACAATGAATTTCTAATAATCAAAGCGCTTTTGTTTTCGATTTGTTCTTTTTTTCCTGTAAGAACCATTTGGGCCAAGAGTTTTCCCATGGTTGTGAAATCGGTGGAAATAGTAGTAATGCCATTAGAAACCACTTTTTTTAATGGGGTCTCATTATAGGAAATGATTCCAAAATCAGTTCCTAATTTTAAGTTTTGTTGTCGGGCTTTCTCAATTACCCGAACCAAATCTCTGTCATTCGGGATGATGTAAACACCCCCGATTGTTATTTCGTTATCTGTGAATTCACTAATGATTTCGTAATCTATGGCGTATTCTGAACAATAATTTTCAAATCCAATTTTCATTCCCAGAGGTTCTCTAAAACCAGGGAAAATCATAATGAATTTTTTGTATTTGTTTAATCTTGATTTTCCTTTATACAAGCCTTCAAATATGTCTTTTTTGTGGTTTTGGTATATTGCAGGGAATGATTTTAGTTCGTCATTGGTTTGATCAAGGATGATCACGTCATTTACTGGTAGGGTTTTTATCGATGCAGCTACATCGATTAAGTTTGTTGGCATAATGATGTATTTGGTATAATTTCCATTACTGTCATTTATCAATTTTTGGAAAACGGGAACATTGAAATGGTGAAAGAAAATATCGACCTGTACATTTTTTCCAATGTGTTTCAGAAATGAATTATAAATGTCTTCCTTGAAAATATTAAGCTCGTCAAAGAGTAAAAATATCTTCTGTTTTATTGTGATTTCAACACTTTTTACATAATATCCTTTGCCAGGAATGGCAAAAATAATTCCTCTTTTTTTGAGATCGTCGTATCCTAATAAGACTGTGTCGCGGGATAATGAAAAGGCTAAACAGACTTTATTTACCGATGGGAGTCGGTCTCCTTTTGTGAGTTTTTCTTCCTCAATAGCTTTTTCAATCGATTGAATTATCTGTTTGTATTTTGGAATGCCGAGGTTGTTTTGGATAGAAATAATTTTCATAGCTGCGGTTAGTTTTATGCAAATATATAAAAACTGGTAGGTACTGGTATTGAAATTTTAATTTACTAAATAGTTTTTAATTTCATATTTCGTAAGAAATGAATTCAAGAAAAAGAATTTATCTTGTATTAAATTAAATTATTATGTCGATTTTATACTAAAACATACAATATGATGTAGGATTCGTTTTTGCTTGGTTTTTCTGAAATAAAAAGGATTTGTTGATGTAATATTAGCAATAATAGTTGCTCATAAAATGATCTTAATAAAGAGGAATATTTTTTTTGCTAAAAATAT
>DATEOV010000346.1:0-3285 GCA_035273645.1 Flavobacterium sp.
TTGTTATTCTTGAAAAAGGAACAATAAAACAAAAAGTGCATTATAACGACACCGAAGATTTAGTATTATAATCTTCATTTTTCAGCACAAAAGAAGCCTTGCAGAAATATCATTTTCCTGCAAGGTTTTTTTTTATTGGTAATAAATCAAAATAAAATCATAAATAATATCAACTATAACGATATTGTAACCAATTTTAAAGATTTTCACATTAAAATTCCAAAATCAGTTTACCTAATTTAGATTTCTTTGGTTAACTTTGTGAAAATTAATTTTTAGATGAAATCACAATGATTCCAAAGCAAAAGGAATGAAGAATAGTGATTCCATATTCCAATAAAAACAAGCATTATCTTTAATATGAAAAAAATCGCCTTATTACTTATTGCTTTTGCTACATTTTCCTGTACCCAAGCTCAGAAAACTGAGTTCTCCAAAAAAGCACTTTCCGAAACTTTATTAACTACAGACGGAAGCCAAATTAAATTTAAAGATATACTGAAAAACCAAAAAGGTAAAACTACCATTATAGAATTTTGGGCATCTTGGTGTGGTGATTGTATCAAAGCAATGCCTAAACTAAAAGAGCTTCAGGCAAACAACCCAAACGTATCTTATGTGTTCATGTCAATGGATAAAACTGCCGATAAATGGAAAGCTGGCATCGAAAAACACGAACTAAATGGTTTGCATTTCATGGCAAACGACGGTATGAAAGGTGTTTTTGGAAGTGCAATTGATTTAGATTGGATTCCGAGATACATTATCATTGATAAAACCGGAAAAATTGTCGTTTATCGTGCCATAGAAACCGACTTTGATAAAATCAACTCAACCCTAAAACAGTTGCAAGAACAATTGCCTTAACAATTGCCTTGTCGAATTCAAAAAATAATTAAAAACTAAAAAACTATAAATACTACAAAAATGAGAAAGAAGATTGTTGCAGGAAACTGGAAAATGCATAAAAATGCAGCACAAACTAAAGAATTATTGAATGAACTATTGACTCAAATTCCAGCTGAAACTGCTGCACAAGTAATTGTTGCTCCAACATTTGTGAACTTGGCTTCAGCAGTAGAAAACTTAACACACTCCAATATATCAGTTGCTGCACAAAATTTACACCAAGCAGAAAGCGGTGCTTTTACAGGCGAAATATCAGCAGATATGCTTAAAGGTGTAGGTGTAAATACAGTAATTTTAGGTCACTCAGAGCGTAGATCTATTTTTCATGAAACTGACGCTTTAATTGCAAGCAAAGTAGATACAGCCTTGAAACACGATATGACTGTTATTTTCTGTTTCGGTGAAGAATTAAAAGATCGTCAATCTGGAAATCACTTCAATATTGTTGAAAACCAATTGAAAGATGGTTTATTCCACATAGAAGCCAAAAATTGGGAAAAAATTGTATTGGCTTATGAGCCAGTTTGGGCTATTGGAACAGGAGAAACTGCTTCTCCAGAACAAGCACAAGATATGCACGAATTCATCAGAGAAACAGTTCGTAAAGCTTTTGGAAGCGACATTGCTGAAGATGTTACTATTCTTTACGGTGGAAGTGTAAAACCAGATAATGCAAAAGAAATTTTCTCTAAGCCTGATGTTGATGGTGGACTTATTGGTGGTGCTGCCTTAAATGCAAAAGATTTCATTACTATTGTAACGTCTATCTAAAAATTAGAAAATATGTTTCAACTTTTCAAAAAGTTGAACACTTTTTAAATATCACGAAAACCTGTTCAAATAAACGAACAGGTTTTTTTTATTTATTCATTTTCCTTTAAGATAAATTTGAAATTCTTGAATAAATCCTCGAAATTTGCCACCCTTAAATAATTACAATAACCTAGAAAATTAAATGGGAATCCAGAAAAAAATTAAAACAAAATCAGATAAAATATGGCAAAAATGGTCTATTGCCTTTCGAATTATTCCAGTGCTTCTATTTGTAGCTTTACTTAAATTTTTATCCTATTATTTTGAGTTGGAAGTTCTCGAATTAAACGCTCTTTTTACCAGTTTAATAGCTGGAACTATTTTCTTGATCGGTTTTCTTATTAGTGGAGTTCTTTCAGATTATAAGGAAAGTGAAAAACTGCCAAGTGAACTTTCGGCGTCCATAAAATCCTTATATGATGATGCCTATACCATTTACAAAGGCAAAAATTCCCAAAATGCTTTTCAATTTATAGCTTTCCAAAAAACATTCACCAATTTCTTGATGGACTGGTTTTACAAGAAAGAAACCACAGCATCCATACTAGACAAAATAAGTCAAATGAATGATTTTATTATCGAATTAGACAACGAAGGCATTCAACCAGGGTATCTCATCAAAATAAAAAATGAACAAAACAATATACGTAAAATGATATTGCGAATTGACACAATAAGAGAAACCAACTTTATTGGTTCGGCTTATGCAATTCTGGAAGCAATGGGTTTTTTGATTGCGTTATCACTAATTATCATTAAAATAGAGCCTTTCTACGTTGCCTTATTTTTCACACTACTCGTAACCTTTTTGATCTCTTATATGTTTTTATTAATCAAAGATCTTGACAATCCTTTTGATTATGCCGAAAATGGGGAAAGCGGAACTGAAATTTCATTAAAGCCCATACACGACCTCATAAAGGCATTCAAAAAATTATAATATTAATTCCGAAAACAAATATCAAAAAGCGGTTCAAAATCATTTGAACTGCTTTTTTTTTACCAATAAAAATAGTTTGGCATCATTATTGAAAAGTACTAAACACAAAAAAGGTTTGAAGTTTCAGATCGAGTAATATTCAATGTCAACGGAAATATTACAAAAGGAAGTTTATTACTCGATCTTGTTTCAAAAACTCATAATTATTAGGAATGTTTTTTGTTTACTCAATAGTTTCATAAAGAAAATCTTTATGTCAAAAAGAGATCAAGAAACATTCAGTCGAATTTATTAAGCCCGATTTGCCCAAAAATCAAAATAAAAAAAGGAAACATTGTTTCCTTTTTTTTGTTTTAAGAAATTAATTAAAACCTATAAAAAAACCAACAGATTTATTTCGTTGGCTTTTTGACTTTAAAATTATAAATAGACTTTATCTCAATGATTTTAACTGATCAATAGCATATTGGTTGGCAGGATCTATACCCAATGTTTTACTAAAATTATCTTTGGCTTTGACCTTATCAGTATCAGCATAAATGATACCTAAATTATTATAAGCTTCCACAAATTTAGATTTCATTTTTGTAAGTTCTGCAGGATCCCTTTTACTCGCAGTTGTA
>DATEOV010000347.1:0-21018 GCA_035273645.1 Flavobacterium sp.
GACTAACTCACCGTTGTGATGAGTTGGTCCCTTCTCTTTATGATGGCACCTCCCAATAATTTTAACTAAAAAAGCTCTTTTAAAACATTACATTTTAAAAGAGCTTTTTATGTTTATTTTCAAAAAATTATTTCACTTCGTAGACATTATTGCTTTGTTTGATATCGGCCATTAAACCACTAGGGTCGATAGTGATTTTCTTGATTGATGCCTTAGTTTTTGAAATATTAAACTCAAAAGTAGGATACGCCCAAGCCCAATCGTTTAGAACGGTTCTTGTAATGGTAGGAGTTGGGTTTTCTTTTTCGAAACTCATCATACGTAACGGGATGTAGAAACTCTCTTGAGTACCATCTGTATATTCTACCAATAAATCAATAGGCATTGGCATTCTACCGATACGTTCTAGAGTTACAGATGTTTTGTCTGCGTTTTCTTTTACTTCTTTAATTCCGTAATCGATAGTGTTTAATGTTTCGGTCCAGTCCACTTTGTACCAATCTAAGTTAGCTCCCGAAACACGCTCGGCAGTTCTCTTGATATCGTTTGGAGACGGGTGCTTGAATTTGAAATCTTGGTAATATTTTTTCAAGGTTTTGTTCAAATTATCTTGTCCAATCACATAACCCAATTGCGACAGGAAGATACTTCCTTTTACATATGATGAAATGCTGTAAGGACGATTTTCATCATATCGATCACCGTGAGTTGTTTGTGGCTGTTCTTTTCCTGATTCTACTAATTTATAGTAAGCAGCATAGTTCCCTTTGAATGGGTTTTCTTCTTTTTTATCATTCAATTCATTCAAAGCCAAATCTTCGATATAAGTAGTAAAACCTTCGTCCATCCAAGGGTGCTTGGACTCGTTGGATGCCAAAATATGTTGAAACCAAGAATGTCCCATCTCGTGGGCAGCAGTTCCTAACATTCCTTGCGTTGTTCCATTTCCTAACATCAAGGTACACATGGCATACTCCATTCCGCCATCGCCTCCTTGTATAAACGAGTATTGCTTGTATGGATAATTCCCAACTGTTTTATTGTAATAATCCATCACCTTTACCATCAAAGGTTCTAGTTTTCTCCAGTTTTCGGTTACTGCTGGTGTGTTTTTGTATAAGAAATGCAAATCAACATTGTTAGGTCCTTTTACCACGTCATGTTGGTAATTTTTATCGGCAGCCCAAGCGAAATCATGAACCATTGGCGCTATAAAATGCCAAGTCAAAGTTTTTGCTTTTTTTGGATAGACTACAGTAGTTCCTGCATCTTGATAACCATGACCTATTTCATTTGGGTTTTGCAAATAACCGGAACCTCCCAAAGTATAATCTTTATCTATGGTAATGTTCACATCAAAACTCCCCCAAACACCATGAAACTCTCTAGCAATATATGGATCGGCATGCCAGCCTTCAAAGTCAAACTCGGCCATTTTTGGGTACCACTGTGCCATCGACAATTCAATACCTTCTACACCATTTCGTCCCATACGACGAATGTGCACAGGCACTTGACCATCGAAATCCAGTGTGAAAGTTGTTTTTGAATTTGGCAAAATAGGTTTTGCCAAAGTCACTTCTAAAATAGTACCTACTTCTTTGGCAACAGCCGTAACACCATCCTGTTTGAAATTGGAAATTTTTAAATAACCAATTTCATTCGGCTTAAGGCTTTTGATTCGGCTTTCTTTTACGTCTTTGCCATCCACTTTTATTTTGGTTACCATACGTCCATCTGGATCCTTGATAGATTGTAATCTTGCATCCATTTCGCTTCCCGGTTGAAAAGCATTTGTGTATAAATGATAATACACTTTCTTCAAGGTATCTGAAGAATTATTGGTGTAAACCAGTTCTTGTTTTCCTTTGTACTGATAGTTTTTGACATCCATGGTGACGTCCATTTTGTAATCAACCTGTTGTTGCCAATAACCCGCTTTTTGGGCGAATAAATTACCTAGACTTAGTGAAAAAAAAGCAAATAGAAAGAGTTTGCGCATAGTATTTAAAATAAAAAATGGAAGAGTCAAAAACTCTTCCATTAGATTAATAGTAGTTAAATTATTTCTTAGACATTTTTTCGGCCATCAATAATGCATTATAAGCATTTACCATTTTGCCAGATTTTGATGATGCTGTAGATGAAACTGGTGTAGAATTTTGATTTGGGTTTGGACTTTCACCCAAAGCAACCATTGATGGAAGCGGTGTTCCAGAATCCATCAAGATTTGTTTCACTTGTATGGCAGATAATTTTGGATAATAGGAACGAATCAAAGCAGCAACTCCGGCAGCATTTGGTGAAGCCATAGAAGTACCTTGCTCGTATTTGTATTTGTTATTTGGAACCGTTGCATAAATTTCAGTTCCAGGCGCATACACATCTACATTTAAAGTTCCATAATTTGAAAAATCTGCAATTACATTTTCACCATACTTATTGTCCAAAGCGCCAACAGTAAGTACATTGGACACAAATTCTATTTTATTGTCTTCAGAGTCATTTGGGAAGTTAATATTTTCGGTCAAGTCAATATTATTTCCATCATTTCCAGAGGCATGAACAAATAACACATCTTTCTTTTCGGCATATTTTATAGCGTCAAAAACCCATTGTTTGTGTGGAGAATAACTTTTTCCAAAACTTCCATTGATTACTTTGGCTCCATTATCTACAGCGTAACGAATTGCCAATGCGATATCTTTGTCATATTCATCTCCATCTGGAACAGCTCTAACAGCCATAATTTCTACATTATCGGCAATTCCGTCACCTCCAATGTTATTTCCTCTCACTTGTGCAATAATTCCAGAAACGTGAGTACCGTGAAGAGCTTCTTCTTTGTCTGGACCATAAACGATATTATTTCCGTATTTGGTGTCTTTAATATCTTCTGGATTGTCGCCCACCACTTTTCGACCATCTAACTCTTTGTTCAAGTTATAGTTCAATTGATCGTAAACGTATTTTGTGTATTCTTCAATTTCAGCTCTGAAAGTTGGCCCAGCATTAGTCAAAATACGAGTCATGATCATTTTACTTTTGCTCAAATCTGGATCAGTAGTAACGATTCCGTTCAAATCTTCAACAGTATAATTTTCTTTATTCAAATGCTTTTGAATCGCCTTATCGGTAGCAATCAAGAAATCCATTTGCTGTTTTTCTTTCATCGCCTTATTATACTTTTCTTCATAAGCAGCCAATGCACTTTTGTAGGTCGCCGATCCATCATCACCCTTTTTTATGATACGGGTCATCTCCAGAGTTTCATGTAAATCATTACCTAGAAAATTCCAACCATGAATATCATCGATATAACCGTTTTTATCGTCATCGATTCCGTTTCCGGCAATCTCTTTTTTGTTGGTCCAAATTACCGCTTTCAAATCTTCGTGGTCAATATCTACGCCAGAATCCACAACTGCAACAATCACTTTGACTCCTTTTTTGCCTTTAAGTAATTCCGCATAAGCTTTATCAACGCTCATTCCTGGAATACTGTCTTTGGCTAAATCCAGATGCGACCATCTTTGCAATTCAGGTTCACTTAGTTCTCCTTTTTTGCCAACATAATCAATTGACTTTGTAGCTGTTTGAGCATTTGCCGAAAGGCATAAAGACAAAGTAGCCAGCAATGTTATTGAGGTTAAGTTTATTTTTTTCATATTGTAGATTTTCTGCATTTAAAATAATGAGCTTCAAAAATAGTGGAAGTAAATTAGATATTAATCAATCATTAACTGTTTTTTATGATTAAATGCTTTTGAAAACAAATTTTGTGAGAAAAATAAAATCCGTAGGATATCTCGAGAAAATACTGTAAGAAAATAAATTATATTTTGTACACTTGTAATGTCTTAGTCTAAAGCCATATCTATGAAAAAAAAATTACTTATTTTATTATTTTTAGCTTCATTCTCTACTTATGCACAAACCAATTTGATTTCCAATGGTGATTTTGAAAATTGGACATCTTCCTCTCAACCTGATAATTGGTTCAGATATTTGAGCGGTTTTGTTTCACAAAGCACTTCGGCTCAAAATGGTACATCAAGCGCCAACATGATGATTGTTGATGGAGCATTTAATTACATCAATGGCGAATATTTTCCCGTTGTAGCAAACAAAACCTACCGAATCACTTTGTATCACAAATTAGTTTCTGGGAGTTTTTCAACTATTGATCTTAGTTTGTATCACAAGCCAAGTACTTTTAAAGAGGAACTCACCAAAACAACAGATGCGACATTTTCTAATAGCGAATGGCGAAAAATTGAATTTGACTACACCCCTACCGTAAGCGAAAATATCGAAGTAGATATATGGACTACTGGAACACTAAATTCAGAGATTTTGGTAGACAACGTTTCTGTGATTGATGTAGCTGAATTAAACCAAACTTATACACTAATCCCTGATTTGAATTTTGAGAATAAACTTATTTCCTTGGGTATCGATTCTGGTGTTGCAGATGGAAAAGTGTTAACTTCAAATGTGGATAAACTGACTGCATTGGATATTTCGTCAAGTTCAATTTCAGATTTGACAGGAATTCAGGATTTTGTGGCTTTGACTAATTTGGATTGTTCTAGAAATCAATTAACTACTCTCAATATTTCTAAAAATATAGCTTTAAATTATTTACATTGTCATTTCAATCAATTAACCACTCTTGATATTTCTAAAAATGTTACTTTGACTGATTTTGATTGTTCCTACAATCAATTAACTTATCTGGATGTTTCTAACAATTTGGATTTGAATTCTTTTAGCTGTGCTTCCAATAAATTAAATTCTCTAGATGTTTCTAAAAATGTGGCTTTGACTTATTTTATATGCCACACCAATCAATTAACTACTATCGATGTTTCTAAAAATATAGCTTTGACTACATTTGTTTGTGGTCAAAATCAATTAACCGCTCTAGATATTTCTAATAATTTAACTTTAAGTGATTTAAGCTGTAATGAGAATCAATTAACTAATCTGGATGTTTCTAAAAACCTAGCTTTGGTATCTTTTCATTGTTCTACCAATCAATTAACCTCTATCGATGTTTCTAAAAACATAGCTTTGGATACTTTTAGTTGTCGAGAAAATCAATTAACTACTTTGGATGTTTCTCAAAATGTAACTTTAACTTTTTTACATAGTGCCAATAATCAATTAACTAATCTGGATGTTTCAAAAAATGTGGCTCTAACTTATTTAAATTGTTCTTCAAACAACCTTTTAAATTTGAATCTAAAAAACGGAAAAAATACTTTATTTACAAATGACCATATAACCCTTTCAGGGAATCCAAACTTAACCTGCATACAAGTTGATGATGTGATTTATTCTAATGCGAATTGGAGCTCAATTAAAGACAATACTGCAAATTTTAATACAGATTGTAACGCCTATACCTTAATCCCGGATTTGAATTTTGAAAATGTACTTATAGAGCAAGGAATCGATTCAGGAACACCAGATGGTAAAGTGCTGACATCAAATATAGCATTAATTACAACCTTAGATGTTTCTAATAAATCTATAGTTGATTTGACAGGAATTCAGGATTTTACTGCTATAACAGCATTATATTGTTACTCAAATCAATTAACTAGTCTAGATTTATCAAGGAATATTAATTTAACATACTTGAATTGTGGCTCAAATCGATTAACATCCTTAAATGTTTTAAGTAATAATAAATTAACCGACTTGTTTTGTTATGGCAATCAATTAACTAATCTAGATGTTTCTAATAACTTAAATTTAATAAACTTATACTGTTACTCAAATCTATTGACCAGTCTAGATATTACAAATAATGTGAATTTAACTAGTTTAATGTGTAACAACAATTCTCTTTCAAGTTTAAATTTAAAAACCGGGAATAATTTAGCATTAATAACATCAAATTTAAATTTCACTACTAATCCCAACTTAAGTTGTATTCAGGTAGATGATGAAAATTATTCCAATCTAAACTGGAATAGCACTAAAGATGCAATAGCAGATTTTAGCACTAATTGTAATACCTACACTTTTATTCCAGATATAAATTTTGAAAATGCTTTAATTGAAAAAGGCTTTGATTCAGGAGCCCCTGACGGGAAAATTCAAACATCAAATATCGCTACTATAAAAACATTAGACATAAGCTCAAAATCAATTACTGACTTAACAGGTATAGAAGCCTTTAAAGGCTTAGAGAACTTGTTTTGCTATTCAAATCAATTAACAACTCTTGATCTTTCAAAAAATATTAATTTAATACTTTTGAACAGTACCTCAAATCAATTAAGCAGCCTTAATGTCTCCAAAAATGTTAATTTAACTGGTTTATTTTGTAATCTTAATCAATTAAAGGCTCTTGATGTTTCAAACAATATAAATTTGAAAGACTTAATTTGCTCAAGCAATAGATTAACATCTCTTGATCTTTCAAAAAATATTAATTTATATCAACTAAGTTGTGAAACAAATCAAATAAGCAATCTTGATGTTACAAACAATATAAATTTAGCTTTTTTGGGCTGTCATGATAATCAAATAACTAGTCTTGATGTTTCTAAAAATTTGAACTTAACAGATTTTATACTTAATGCAAATCAAGTAACATCACTTGATGTTTCTAACAATGTGAATTTAACTAACTTGTCTTGTGGTTCAAATCAATTAACTAGTCTAGACGTTTCTAAAAATGTAAATCTGAAAAACTTAGTTTGCGACTCAAATCAATTAACTAGTCTTGATGTCTCTAATAATGCAAATTTAAAATACTTGTATAGTTACTCCAATCAATTAACCGCTCTCGATTTAAACAATAACGTATTATTAGAAACCTTAATCGCATTTTCAAACCAGATTACAACCTTAGACTTGTCAAAAAACAGTAATCTTAGTCTTGTGTATTTAGATAATAATCCCCTCTCGTATTTAAATATTCAAAATGGGAACAATCAAAATTTTATTTTGCCATCTACCACAAATAAAAAAAATACCATTGCTTTTTACACAAGTTTTTTGACATCCGGTACTCTCAGTTGCATACAAGTTGATGATCCGATTTATTCTAATGCGAATTGGAGCTCAATTAAAGACAATACTGCAAATTTTAATACAGACTGTGCAACTTCAAATCTATATACTTACATACCCGATGTTAATTTTGAAAACAAGTTGATTGCTCTAGGTATCGACTTGGGAGTTGCGGATGGAAAAGTACTAACTTCTAGCATTTTATCCCTTACTTCATTGGATGTTTCGTCAAGTTCAATTTCAGATTTGACAGGTATTCAGGATTTTGTCGCTTTGACTAATTTGAATTGTTCTCAAAATGAATTGACTACTCTCAATATTTCTAAAAATCTTGCATTAATTAGCTTAGAATGCAGTAACAATAAATTATCTGCTCTAGATGTGTCTAAGAACTTATCTCTAGAGAGTTTAAGGTGTGAAGTCAACTATATAACTTCTTTAGATGTTTCAAATAATCTTTCTTTAGGAGCTTTATTTTGCTACACAAATCTACTTTCTGATTTAGATGTCTCCAAAAACCTTTTACTGACGACCCTATATTTTGATAATAATAAAATATCCACTATAGATGTTTCTAAAAACACCGTATTAGGTGCTCTTTCTTACTCTGGCAATAATGTAACCACTATCGATGTTTCAAAAAACAGTTCACTTGGATTTTTAAACTGTCAGTCAAATCAAGTTACAAATTTGGATGTTTCTAATAATTTAATATTGAACTCTTTATTTTGTAATGACAACCAAATAACCTCATTGGATATTTCTAAAAATAATTCCGTCGTCTTTTTACTTTGTCAGAATAACAAATTATTAAATCTGAACCTAAAAAATAATGGAAACAAAGCTCTTTTCGATACTAGCTTTTTGAATTTCACAGGAAATCCGAACTTAACTTGTATCCAAGTCGATGATGAAACTTATTCAAATACCAATTGGTCTAATCTAAAAGACATAACTGCAAGTTATTCTGCAAACTGTAGTCCTTATACACTTATACCCGATACAAATTTTGAACAAAAACTAATTGATTTAGGTATTGATACAGATGGACTAAATGGAAAAGTTGATAGATCTAGAATAAATACTTTAACTTCTTTAGATGTTTCAGAAAGTGGCATTACAAGTTTAATGGGAATTGAGGATTTTGTGGCTTTGAATTCTTTAAATTGTTCATCAAATCAATTATCAGTATTAGATATTAGTAAAAATACGGCATTGGGAACGCTATACTGTTCTTCAAATCAATTAACCACATTAGATCTAAGCAATAACATATCATTATGGTCTTTACATTGTGATTCAAATCAATTAGCAGCGTTAGACGTAAGCGCAAATACTGCATTGACGGATTTGATTTGTTCTTCTAATCAATTAACATCATTAGATATTAGTAATCAAAAGGCATTATGGTA
Organism: Flavobacterium sp.; assembly: GCA_035273645.1. Classification (GTDB taxonomy): domain Bacteria; phylum Bacteroidota; class Bacteroidia; order Flavobacteriales; family Flavobacteriaceae; genus Flavobacterium. Next base: position 8,445 of record DATEOV010000347.1, read on the forward strand.
CTTGGCTTGTTCTTCAAATCAATTAACGACATTAGATATAAGCCAAAACACAGCATTATGGTCATTATCCTGTGATTCAAATCAATTAACAGCATTAGATATAAGTGCAAACACAGCCATAGAGGCTCTCTATTGTTTTTCAAATCAATTAACGTCATTAGATGTAAATAATCAAACGAAATTGACGTATTTGGATTGTTCTTCTAATCAATTAATCGCACTGGATGTTAGTAAAAATACGGCTTTATGGAATTTTTCTTGTAATTCAAATCAGTTAACCTATTTAAATTTAAAGAATGGTAATAATTCAACCTTTAATACCATCTCATTTATAAACAATCCTAATCTAACCTGTATACTAGTTGATGATGTTGCTTACTCCAATACCAATTGGGCTGGAGCAAAAGATTCTACCGCTAGCTATTCTGAAAATTGCAATCCTAATATAGCTATTCCCGATTCTTCTTTTGAACAAAAACTAATTGATTTAGGAATTGATACAGATGGCTTAAACGGCAAAATCACTATTGCGAACATAAACTCAATTACCACTTTGGATCTTTCAAACTGCAATATTAAAGATTTAACCGGAATTGAAAATTTTACTGCATTAAACATCTTAAATTGTGGTAACAACCAACTTATTACTTTAGATCTTTCTAAAAACCCTAATCTTCAAATTCTGCATGTTACAGGTAATCCACTTGTATATTTAAATTTAAAAAACGGAAACAACCAAAACCTTATTGTGCAATCACAAACAGCCAAAAACACGTCTAACACACAAGGGACAAGTTTCTTAGGACTTACTTCTTTGGGCTGTGTGAAAGTAGATAGCGCTGATTATTCAAACACAAATTGGTCAAAAATTAAAGAAACAACCACTATCTATTCGGAAACTTGTACCTTAGGTCTAGAAGATTCTGTTTTTGATAAAGTTGCCATTTATCCAAATCCAACACAAGGAGAATTACACATTGATAATATTGTTCTTGAAAAAGCAACTGTGTATGATGCTTTAGGAAAATTAGTAAAAACAACAACATTTACTTCTGGAGCTAATGACAATACGATGCATTTAGAGGGATTCTCAAGTGGGATTTATTATATCTATTTAGAAAGTGAAGGAGCCAATACTGCTAAAAAAATTATAGTGAAATAATCTCATCATTTATGACAACCTATAACCCCTATTTTTCATTCATTTGAAAATGGGGGTTTTCTTTTTTATCGTAAATTTGAGTACTTCCAAAAAATAATTATAAGTTTTCACAGCAATAAATCAAAAACCTAATGAATAAAATACTGGAATATTTCAAAATAAAAGAGCGTGAAACTTCAATAAAACAGGAAATATCAGGTGGTTTAGTTACTTTCCTGTCTATGGCTTACATTATTTTTGTAAACCCAAACATACTCTCCATGACGGGTATGCCAAAGGAAGCACTGATTTCAGTTACTTGCATTGCTGCAATTTTTGGAACTTTATTAGTTGGAATCTGGGCCAAAGTCCCTTTTGCAATGGCTCCCGGCATGGGACTAAATGCTATGTTTGCCTTTACCTTAGTTCTTGGTCAAGGAGTCTCTTGGCAAGATGCTTTGGGTGTTGTTTTTCTTTCGGGAGTATTTTTTACGATCATATCTTTTTTTGGTGTTCGGCATAAAATCGTTGAAGCAATTCCTCCCTCATTACAAGTAGCCATGGGATGTGGTGTCGGTTTTTTTATTGCATTTATTGGATTCAAACAATTAGGACTTATTGTTACCCATCCAGAAACTTTAGTGACATTGGGCAAATTTACTCCTGCCGTTATTATAGGTTTAATCACTTTGTTCATAACGGTAATTTTAGAAATTTACAAAGTAAAAGGAGCCATCTTAATTGGAATCATAATAGGAACTTGTTTAGGAATTGGATTCGACCCCAATGTTCATTTGCCAAATCACATTTTTTCGTTACCCCCATCAATTACTCCTATTTTTGGACAATTAAATATCTTAGGAGTCTTAAAATTAAGTTTTGCCTCGGCCATTTTCTCTTTCCTTTTTGTGAGTTTATTTGATTCTATTGGAACTGCAATTGCCTGTTCTTATGAAGCAAATCTGGTTGGTAAAAATGGTAAAATGCCTCATCTCAAAAAAGTATTGGAAGCCGATGGTATAGCAACTATGTGCAGTGGTATTTTGGGCACAAGCAATACTGTGGTATTTATAGAATCAGCGACAGGAATTGCCAATGGAGCAAAAACGGGTTTAAGTTCCGTGTTTGTGGCACTGTTTTTCTTTTTGGCTTTATTTGTTTCTCCTATTATTGGAATTGTTCCTGCATATGCAACTGCACCAGCTTTAGTTCTCGTTGGAATTTATATGTCCAAACATTTATCAAGAATCAATTTTGATGATTTACATATTGGTGTTCCTGCATTTTTAACAATGATTATAATGCCATTAACTTATAGTATCAGTAATGGAATAGCTTATGGTTTTGCCTGTTATATTATCCTTGCCTTATTTACTAAAAACACAAAAGAAGTAACTCCAATGATGTGGGGCGTTGGTGTCTTTTCAATCCTTAGTATTGTGGTTGCACAAATGTGATGACAAATAAAAACCCCATTTTCACATCGGTTTGAAAATGGGGTTTTTATTTATACTGAACTTTAGTGTTTTAAAGGATTTCATCACACCTAAAAACTTCTTTCAATCGCACGCCTTTCTCCGTATGCTCAACGGTTATAATCTCGTTATGTGCATCGTGTTCCAAAAACAAATAATAATTATTATCGGCGGCAGCGTTCAGAAATTTAGATTTCTCAGGCATGGTCAATAAGGGTCTTGTGTCATACCCCATTACATATGGCAAAGGCAAATGTCCAGCCGTTGGAATCAAATCGGCACAAAAAACAATTGTTTTATCCTGATACTGAATATGTGGAATCATCATTTTTTCGGTATGCCCATCAACATAAAAAATTCCAAATCCCATTTCGTTTGAAACTGCAAAATCGCCATCGGGTTTTGATATAAAATGTAACTGACCACTTTCCTGCATTGGCAGAATATTTTCGGATAAAAAAGAGGCTTTTTCTCTGGCGTTAGGTTTTGTCGCCCATTCCCAATGATTTTCATTTGTCCAGAATTTTGCTTTTTTGAAAGCTGGTTCATAGCCTGTTTTTTCTTTGTTCCATTGCACGCTTCCTCCACAATGATCAAAATGTAAATGCGTCATAAAAACATCGGTAATATCATCGCGATGAAAACCATATTGAGCTAGCGATTTGTCCATAGAATGAGTGCCCCAAAGTGAGTAATATCCAAAAAACTTGTCAGATTGTTTATTTCCCATTCCAGTGTCAACCAAAATCAATCGGTTTCCATCTTCAATCAACAAACAGCGGGCGGCAATATCTATCAGATTATTTTCGTCGGCTGGATTGGTTTTGTTCCAAATAGTTTTGGGCACCACACCAAACATAGCTCCGCCATCGAGTTTAAAATTGCCTGTTTCTATTTGATAAAGTTTCATATGTTGATATTTATTGTTTTATTATAGGTCATATGTAAATCGCATATCATCATTGGTGTTTACGACCAATTTTAGGTCATGCTCATTTCATTTGTATGTCTTAAAGTTGAAAATAACCTGCAATTTAGCAAAATCCGATGGCTTAATTCTAACCATATATAACAAATTTCTATTTTGACATTAGTTATATAAATGTTATCAGTAATGGAAAAAAGCATTTTATATAGTATCTTTGCAGTTAATTTAGACGAAATAAAGATAGTACATAAAAAAGCTTTACAGAATTATGTTCTCTTTTTAGAGATTCATTTTAAGCTATTTATGTTCAAAACATAAAACAAATATTACCTAAACATGATACAAGTTTCTGATACTGCCAAAAAGAAAATCATCGATTTGATGAAAGACGATGGTTTTGATGCCGCCGTTGACTACGTGAGAGTCGGCGTGAAAAGCGGTGGATGCTCTGGTTTGTCTTATGATTTAAAATTTGACAAAACCAAAGGCGAAGACGACAAAATATTCGTTGACAACGATATCACTATCGCTGTCGAAAAAAAATCATTCCTTTATTTAGCAGGAACTATATTAGAATTTTCTGGAGGATTAAACGGGAAAGGATTTGTTTTTAACAATCCAAATGCTAATAGAACTTGCGGTTGCGGGGAATCATTCTCACTTTAAAATAATTAAATGATTGCAAAATTTAAAGATTTAAAGATTACGGAAGTGTTTTTTAATATTTAAATCCTTCAATTCTTAAATCTTTCAATACCATAAAAAATGTCAAAATACACCGAAGACGATTTAAAAATCGAATTAGAGACCAAAGAATACGAGTACGGATTTTATACTGAATTAGAATCGGAAACGTTTCCTATTGGTCTGAATGAAGATATTGTTCGAGCTATCTCTCAAAAGAAAGACGAACCACAATGGATGACCGACTGGCGTATTGAGGCTTTCCGCGCATGGGAAGAAATGATCGAGCCAGAATGGGCAAACGTTAAGTATCAAAAACCCGACTTTCAAGCCATTTCTTATTACTCAGCTCCAAAGAAAGCAGATCCAAACAAAACATTGGACGACGTTGATCCTGAACTTTTAGAAATGTACAAAAAGTTAGGTATCTCTATTGATGAGCAAAAAAAGATGAATAATGTTGCCATGGATATTGTAGTTGACTCAGTTTCTGTAGCTACAACATTCAAAAAAACATTAGGCGAAAAAGGAATTATCTTTATGAGTATTTCTGAAGCCATCAAAGAACACCCTGAATTAGTTCGTAAATATCTTGGAACTGTTGTTCCTCAAAGAGATAACTTTTATGCGGCCTTGAATTCGGCTGTTTTCTCAGATGGTTCTTTCTGCTATATTCCAAAAGGCGTTCGTTGCCCAATGGAACTATCTACTTATTTTAGAATCAATCAAGCTGGAACCGGACAATTCGAAAGAACATTATTGGTTGCTGATGAAGGCAGTTATGTTTCTTACTTGGAAGGATGTACAGCTCCAACTCGTGACGAAAATCAATTGCATGCCGCTGTTGTAGAATTGATCGCTTTGGACGATGCCGAAATTAAATATTCTACAGTTCAAAACTGGTACCCTGGAAACAAAGAAGGTAAAGGTGGGGTTTTCAATTTTGTAACCAAAAGAGGATTCTGCGAGAAAAATGCTAAAATCTCTTGGACTCAAGTAGAAACAGGATCTGCGATAACTTGGAAATATCCTTCTGTTATCTTAAAAGGAGACAATTCAATTGGAGAATTTTATTCGATTGCCGTTACCAATAATTACCAACAAGCCGATACGGGAACTAAAATGATCCATTTGGGTAAAAACACTAAATCAACCATTATTTCTAAAGGTATCTCTGCTGGAAAATCACAAAACAGTTATAGAGGTTTGGTTCAAATTGGGGCTAGAGCAGAAAATGCCAGAAACTTTTCGCAATGTGATTCATTGTTAATGGGTAATCATTGTGGAGCACATACTTTCCCTTATATCGAAAGCAAAAATCCAACGGCTAAAGTAGAACATGAAGCTACAACCAGTAAAATTGGTGAAGACCAAGTTTTCTATTGCAACCAACGTGGAATCCCGACCGAAAAAGCAATTGCGCTTATCGTAAATGGTTTCAGTAAAGATGTGTTGAATAAGTTACCAATGGAGTTTGCCGTAGAAGCACAAAAATTATTGGAAATTTCGTTAGAAGGTTCTGTAGGATAGCTTTCTGTTCTAAAAAAATACTTAATAATCTTAATGGTTTAAAATACAAAAACAATGTTAAGCATAAAAAATTTACATGCCTCAATAGGTGACAAAGAAATATTAAAAGGGATAAACCTTGAAGTAAATGCAGGAGAAGTTCATGCTATAATGGGACCAAATGGTGCTGGAAAAAGTACACTTTCGGCTATTATTGCCGGAAACGAAAATTACGAAGTAACCGATGGGGAAATCTTTTTGGACGGTGAAGATCTTGCTGATCTTGCTCCAGAAGAAAGAGCTCACAAAGGTGTTTTCCTTTCGTTCCAATATCCAGTGGAAATTCCTGGAGTTTCGGTAACGAACTTCATGAGAACGGCTATCAACGAAACACGTAAAGCAAACGGTCAGGAAGAAATGCCTGCCAACGAAATGCTAAAAGTAATTCGTGAAAAATCAGAATTATTGGAAATCGACAGAAAGTTTCTTTCTCGTTCCCTTAATGAAGGTTTCTCAGGTGGTGAGAAAAAAAGAAACGAAATTTTTCAAATGGCAATGCTAGAACCAAAACTGGCTATCCTTGATGAAACAGATTCTGGTCTTGACATCGATGCGTTGAGAATTGTTGCCAATGGTGTAAATAAATTGAAAAGCTATAAAAATGCTGTCATTGTAATTACTCACTACCAAAGATTATTGGATTATATTGTTCCGGATTTTGTTCACGTTCTTCACAACGGAAAAATTGTAAAGTCAGGCGGAGCAGAATTAGCGCACGAATTAGAAGAAAAAGGATACGACTGGATTAAAGGAGAGAATTAAAAATTGTTTCAAGTTTCAAGTTTTTTTAGTTTCAGGTTGCAAATCTGAAGCAAACAAAACCTGAAACAAACAAAACAAAATCTATGGCTACAATAAATCGGTTTGAAGATTTAGAAATTTGGCAGGAAGCTAGGAGACTAGCAAAAGAAATTCATATCATTTCGATTGAGACTGAATTGAAAAATGACTATCGGTTCAAAGATCAAATAAAAGCTTCATCTGGTTCAGTAATGGATAATATTGCAGAAGGTTTCGAAAGAGATGGCAATATAGAATTTAGACAATTTTTATCTATAGCAAAAGGTTCTGCAGGAGAAACCCGATCTCAACTTTATAGAGTTTTTGATTTTGAATATATTTCAGAACAAAAATTTGAACTTTTAAAAAAGGATTATGAAAACTTAAGTGGTAAAATAAAAAACTTCATCACTTATCTTAACAAGAAAGATTTCAAAGGGAATAAGTTCCAATAGGCAAAACCTGAAACTTTAAACCTGAAACCTGAAACTAACAAAAATGGAATTAAAAGAAAAATTACTATCGTCTTTTATGGCTTTTGAAGAACGCATCGATGTTCATTCCGAACTTCACAATGTGCGAACTGCAGCCATAAAAAATTTCGAAAATAAAGGGTTTCCAACCAAAAAAGAAGAAAGTTGGAAATACACTTCGCTAAACGCTATCTTAAAAAATGATTTTAGCGTTTTTCCAAAAACAGAAAATGCCATTCAATATAGCGATGTAAAAAAATACTTTTTACACGAAATAGACACCTACAAAGTAGTTTTTGTAGATGGTGTTTTTAGTTCGCATTTATCTTCAACTACTCATGATGGTATCGATGTTTGTTTAATGTCATCGGCATTAAACAAACCAAAATATAAAATGATTATTGATACTTACTTCAATCAGATAGCCAGTAAAGATGAAAGTTTGACTTCATTGAATACGGCTTTCGCCAATGAAGGAGCCTACATCAATATTCCAAAAAGCAAAGTTGCCGACAAGCCTATCGAAATCATGTACTTCTCTACAGGAAGTGAAACAGCGCTTTTGGTTCAACCTAGAAACTTGGTTATTGTTGGTGAAAACTCACATGTACAAATTATAGAACGTCATCAAAGTTTGAACGAAAATCCAGTTTTAACCAATTCGGTTACTGAGATTTTTGCTCAAAAGAGAGCTATTGTGGATTATTATAAAATTCAAAATGACAACCTGGAAGCCAATTTGATTGATAACACTTATGTTTCTCAAAAACAAGAAAGTCACGTTTCAGTACACACTTTCTCTTTTGGAGGAAACTTAACCAGAAACAATTTGAATTTCTATCACTTTGGAGAAAGATTGACTAGTACCTTAAACGGAATCACAATTATTGGTGAAAATCAACACGTCGATCATTATACATTGGTGAATCACGCAACACCAAATTGTGAAAGTTTCCAAGATTACAAAGGAATCTTTAACGACCGATCTACAGGAGTTTTCAACGGAAAAGTATATGTGGAAAGAGAAGCTCAAAAAACAAATGCTTTCCAAAAAAGTAATAACATTCTTTTGAGCGATAAAGCAACAATTAACGCCAAACCCCAACTTGAAATTTTTGCTGATGACGTAAAATGTTCACACGGTTGTACTATTGGTCAATTGGATGAAACAGCTATGTTCTATATGCAACAACGTGGAATTCCTAAAAAAGAGGCCAAAGCATTATTGATGTACGCTTTCTCGAATGCCGTAATCGAAAACATAAAAATACCTGAATTGAAACAAAGAATCACCAAAATTATTGCCATGAAATTGGGCGTTAAAATTGGATTTGATTTGTAGCATTTAACCGTAAGGTTCGCTAAGATTTATATAAAAGGGCACAAAGTTTTATCAACTTTGTGCCTTTATTATTTTTACTTAGTAGACGAATTCATTTTTTTGCTAAACTATAGATTAATAGTATAAAACCAAAAAAAGATAGTCCTAAACCCAAAGTAAGACTTATCGAATTATATGGATGTTTAATAATTGTTGACCAAGCCAAAGCATTAAAAACAAAACCAAAAAACATTATTAGAAATGATATTAAAAATTTATTTCTTCCCATATTTTTACTTCTTCACACTCCACACAATTCCACTCAAAAATCCATTAAAATCAAATTGAGGTTCTTCTGTTAAACCCATTCTTACAATTACCAAATCCATCGACGGAATGATAGCTACCATTTGGCCTTGAAAACCACTGCAATAATACAAATCTCTGGGAGCATTTGGGAAATAGTATCCATCATTGAGCCAAAATTGTGCTCCATATCTTCTGTGTGAAGTATCTGTGGGAGTCGAAACATACTTTGCCCAACTGGGATCAAATAATTGTTCTCCGTTCCAATTGCCTTTATGTAAATACAGCAAACCCAACTTTGACCAATCACGAGTAGTTGCCCAACCATAAGACGATCCAACATAATTCCCCGCCATATCTGTTTCTATAAGCATTGAATGCATTCCAATTTTATCAATCAATGCCGAATACCAAAAATCCAGGTATTCTTGGTGTGTCTTGAACTGCTTCCGCAAAATTCCCGAAAGCAAATTGGTTGTTCCAGAAGAATAATTCCAATGTGTGTTTGGTTTGAAAATGGACTGCTTTATTAATTGTGATTGAGTCATGTCTTCAGATTGGAAAAGCATCTTTGTTGCATCACAGATTCTATCATAATATTCATCCCATTCCAAACCTGAATTCATATGCAATAAATCATTGGTCGTAATGTATTTTCGATTGTCATTTTGCCATTCGGCAATGGGAGCAGGTTTGTAGATATCAAATCTTCTTTGTTTTTCAAGTATTCCAAAAAGTGTTCCCGTAATACTCTTGGTCATGGACCAACCGAGAATGACACTACTTTTTGTAAAACCATCAGCATATTTCTCCGCAATGATTCTATCTTTGTAAATAACCAAAACTGAGCGTGTTCTTTTATAATTATATCCTTTGGCATCAAATGCATTGGCAACAACCTGATTCAATTTGGTATAATTAACATTTTCAAAAACCGTGTCTTTGGGTACTAAATCTCCATAAGGAAAAGGAAGTTTATTATTTGATTTCGTTCTTTTCGGAATTTCATAAGGTTTCGTAACATCAAAAGCATCATCGATTAATGTCGCACCCAAACCTTCCCTGTAAATTGCTTTTCGCTTTTTTAAACCTAAAACAGCCGCTGTCGAAAATTTCCCTGATTCGCTGATTTTGTTGGTAGCCCAACCTATCACATCAAAATCATTGTCATTTTTTTCAATGACATCCAATGAACGATTGTCAATGAAATGTCCAGAAGCAACGCTTTTAGCCGAAAATCCAGATATCAATTCTAGCTTAGGATAATTGGTAAAACCAAAATAAACCAAAAACAGAAAAAAGATAAGAATACCTATTATAAAATACTTTTTCATAATGAAAGATAATTCCGCCAATTTAGTAAAAAAAGTAATACTAACTCCAGACAATTAAATTCCTTATCACTTTAGCAACAATACTCTTCGCTTTAATACTATTTTTACAATTATTAACTATTGTTTCTTAGAAAACTAAATCAATTGTATTACTTTTGTATTTAGAAAAATTCTAAATAAAGCAATGTTAGATATTCAGAAAATAAGAGCCGACTTTCCTATTCTTTCACAAAAAGTAAACGGAAAGCCTTTAGTATATTTCGATAACGGAGCCACTTCACAAAAACCGCAAGTGGTTATTGATGCAATTGAAAAGTATTATCAAGAAATAAATGCAAATATTCATAGAGGAGTTCATACATTGAGCCAATTGGCGACAGATGCCTATGAAGTTTCCCGTGCAAAAATCCAGAATCATATCAATGCTAAATTCCTTCACGAAGTACTTTTTACTTCGGGGACTACTTTTGGCATCAACTTAGTAGCCAATGGATTTGCTTCCATTCTAAAACCTGGTGATGAAGTATTGGTTTCAGCATTGGAACACCACAGCAATATTGTCCCTTGGCAAATGTTGTGTGAAAAAACAGGAGCCACACTCAAAGTCATTCCGATGAATGAAAATGGCGAATTGATAATGAGTGAATACGATAAATTACTTTCGTCAAAAACCAAAATCGTAACGGTAAACCATATTTCAAATGCGTTGGGAACTATCAATCCTATCAAATATATGATTGATAAAGCGCATGAAGTTGGTGCAGCTATTTTGATTGATGGTGCACAGGCGGTACCACATTTAAAACCTGATGTTCAAGCTTTGGATTGTGATTTCTATGTTTTTTCGGGACATAAAATGTGTGGTCCAACAGGAACAGGAGTTTTATACGGAAAAGAAGCTTGGTTGAATAAACTTCCTCCCTATCAAGGTGGTGGTGAAATGATCAAAGAGGTTACTTTTGAAAAAACAACCTATGCCGATTTACCACATAAATTTGAAGCAGGAACACCCAATATTGCTGGCGGAATTGTTTTGGGAACAGCGATTGACTATATGAATGAAATTGGTTTTGAAAACATTCAAAAGCAAGAACTGGAATTATTAGATCACGCCACCAAGCGATTATTAGAAATTGACGGTTTGCGAATTTTTGGTACTTCTGAAGCAAAAACTTCGGTGGTCTCATTTAACATTGATGGTATTCATCCGTATGACATAGGAACTATCATTGACAAATTGGGAATCGCAGTAAGAACGGGACACCATTGCGCCCAACCGATTATGAATTTCTTTGGTATTCCGGGAACGATTAGAGCTTCATTTTCTTTTTACAATACCAAAGAAGAAATTGATACATTGGTCGAAGCAGTAAAAAAAGCACAAATGATGCTATCTTAAAATAAAAAAGTATGAAAATTATAACACTCTTGTTTTTGACACTAATTCTTGGGAAAAACTGCCAAAGTCAAAATAATATCGATTTGAGCTCAGCCAAAATTGAGTACACGGCCAATTCAAGAGGATTATATAATAACACTGTTATAGAAAATAAAACAGTGTCCGTTACGAAAACAAGAGATGGAAAACCTGTTTCAAACTTTCTCACGGATGCCGAATTGAATACTTTAGTAAGTGAATTTCAAAAAGTGGATTTGGAGGAAATTCCGAATCTAAAAGCTCCTACCGAAAAGCGTTTTCATGATGGAGCAGCAATGGCAAATTTAAAAATAACATATAAAGGAAAAACCTATGAAAGTCAGACTTTCGATAATGGATATCCTCCTGAAAAAATAAAGAACTTAGTAAACACAATACTATCCTTTTCAAAAAAAGTAGAATGACAATAAAAGAAATACAAAACGAAATTATAGATGAATTCTCCATGTTTGACGACTGGATGCAACGTTATGAATACATTATTGATTTAGGCAAAAATCTTCCTTTAATTAAGGAGGAATTCAAAACTGACAATAACCTAATCAAGGGATGTCAATCCAAAGTATGGTTGCAAGGGGAACAAAACGATGATAAAATTATCTTTACAGCCGATAGTGATGCGATTTTAACCAAAGGAATTATCGCTATTTTAATACGTTCTTTTTCGAACCAAAAGGCAATTGACATATTAAATGCAGATACGGATTTTATTGATGAAATAGGTTTGAAAGAACATCTTTCGCCAACAAGGGCCAATGGTTTGGTTTCGATGATAAAAAATATTAAAATGTATGCTCTGGCATTTGATGCAAAAAAATGATTTTAACATATAAGTCATATAAGTTTTTTTGATTGATTAAAAAGAAAAAGAGAAGTTGATATAAGTATTACTCGTTTAAATCATAAAAAAAATCAATGACACTAATATGTTTTCTAATAAAATAAAGGATATAAATTGATTGGATATGATATGATTATAACCAGAAGTTCGCTCAAAGATTTGGTCTATCAGGTAAATGGTGCGGCAATTGAAGTTCATAAAAGTATAGGAGCGGGTCTTTTGGAAAATGTTTATCATCAATGTCTTAAAAAAGAATTAGAATTAAGAAAAATAAATTTTTCCTC
>DATEOV010000348.1:0-9730 GCA_035273645.1 Flavobacterium sp.
CCTGATTTTGGCGATGTAGGATGTTTAGGCTGTACTAATCAAACTAGCCGTTCAGAAGTGGTTGATATTGCCACTCGGGGTACTTGGAGAATTACTTATTATTGGAATAAAGATCATGAGGAAACTGCAAACTTTAATGGATACAATTTTACTTTTGGGGCTGATAATATCTTAACAGCAACCAATGGCGTGAATAGTTATACTGGTGATTGGAATGTCACCAATAATAATAGTAGCACAAATTCCACAACTGATTTACGATTTAATTTTGCCTTTACATCTCCACCCATTTTTCAAGAACTACCTGATAATTGGAATTTTGGAATTCTATATGGCAATGAAATGCAATTTACTTATCTAATTGAATCTGAAAATAAGACATCTTATATTACTTTCACTAAAAATATATAGCGCAATTGAAATCTAATCCGATTTGCGAAAGCAAGTTCGATTTTTTTATGGTGTGCCCTTGTTGCAGACTATTTTCTGCAAATAGAATAATTTGTTAAGCAACAAGGTCAGGCTATCCACTGTATTCCCGATTAACAAAAACTACGGCTAAAAAGCCTTGTTTTTCTAAATCGGGAGATGCCGTTCCTATCCTTCACACAAAAGCATCAGATGTAATCATAAAATTCTCAGCTTTATAAATTATAAGCAAAATCATTTTTAATTTCTTCCATCACAAAGGAACTTTGCACATTCGAAATCCCTTTTATAACCGATAATTTATCGATGACAAACTTTTGATATTCATTCATATCATTGACAGCCACTTTCAACAAAAAATCATAATTCCCAGACACGTGAAAACAGCCTGTAATTTCGGGCAACACAAGAATATGCTGCTTAAAATCATCTATCAATTCCCGGGAGTGCACCGCCAAAGTCACTTGACAATACACACTGATTGATTTCCCAATTTTGATAGCATCCAATAAAGCCACATAATTTTTGATGTAACCTTTTTGTTCCAATTTTTTAATTCTCTCAAAAGTGGGTGAAACGGACAAACCTACTTTTTCGGCGATTTCTTTCGTGTTTTGTTTCGCATCGCGCTGCAAAAGCATCAATATTTTTTTGTCTATAGAATCCATCTCAGAATAATTATATGGTTTTAAAAAAAGCAAACGCTAAATACAATACTAAAAAACTGAATTGCAATTCAAAATTAGAATTATATTTCGAATACTATAACATATGCAGCATATTAAATCATTAAAAGTACATTTACAGTAAAATCAAACAGTATGCTACCTATTTCAAAATCATTATCCGAACAAGACAATCAACGCTTATTTGAGTTGGAACAATACATAGAAAATGCCAGAGATAATTTCTTGGGCTATCCTGTATCCAAAGATTTTGATTATTCAGAAATCAATCATTTTTTCAAATATCCTATCAATAATTTGGGTGACCCTTTTGAGGACTGCACCTACAAAGTACAAACTCATGAGCTCGAAAGAGAAGTAGTTGGTTTTTTTGCCAAATTATTCCGCGCTAATCCAAAAGATTATTGGGGCTACGTAACCAATGGCGGCTCCGAAAGTAACTTATACGGATTGTATCTTGCTCGTGAATTATATCCAAAAGCGATGGTCTATTACTCAGAATCGACCCATTACAGCGTACGCAAAAACATTCACTTGCTCAATATCCCGAGCATTGTAATTCGTTCACAGGAAAATGGAGAGATTGACTATGTCGATTTTGAAAACACCTTAAAAATGAATCGTCATAAGCCTGCAATTGTCCTTACTACTTTTGGCACAACAATGAAAGAAGCCAAAGATGATGTTTCAAAAATCAGGGATATTCTAAAAGGATTGGCCATACAAGACAGTTACATCCATTGTGATGCGGCCTTATCCGGAAGTTATGGAGCTTTTATGGAACCTAGATTTCCTTTTGATTTTAAAGATGGTGCAGACAGTATTTCAATCAGTGGTCACAAATTTATAGGTTCACCAATTCCAACTGGAGTTATTATCACGAAGCGTTCCAATAGAGATCGAATCTCCAAAGGAATATCCTATATCGGCTCTTTAGACACAACAATTACGGGCTCTAGAAACGGTCATTGCCCGTTATTTTTATGGTACGCCATAAAAAAACTCGGAGTTGAAGGTTTAAAAAATCGTTATTTACACAGCTTGGAAGTAGCGGAATACTGTGAACAAAGACTAAAAAACATAGGAATTGCAGCCTGGAGAAATCCAAATTCCATTACCGTCGTTTTCCCAAAAACTGCTGAGGAAGTTAAATCAAAATGGCAATTGGCTACTGAGGGCGATATCTCTCATATTATTTGCATGCCCAATGTGACCAAAGAACAAATTGATCTATTCATCAACGACGTAGAAAATTGCATTGAAAACCCTGAAGAAATGGCTGAATTTAGTTTCTAGATTTTTATTTTGGACAAAAAAAGTTTAAAAATATATCTTTATCAATTATTTATTAATTCTAAAAAATCCAGCCTTAAATCAATTTGTGCTGGTTTTTTTGTGTTTTTTCATATAGAAAAACAGTCTGTCATTTTCAAACAAATTCAAATTGCAAAATAAATTGTATTTTAGTTTTATTATTTTCAATCTTTAAAACCTAAAAATGAAAATCAAACTATCTCTATTATTTATTGCAATAATCAGTTACTCCTGCAGTGTTAACCAAAATAAAACCCAAAATAGTGATTTGCCAATTATCGGAACTTGGGAACTCATTTCGGCAACATCAACTGAGAAAGATTCTACTTTTTCTACTTTTGATCCAAAAGTAAAAATGATAAAAATTATCAATCCTGATCATTTTGCGTTTTTTGTTCACGACTTGACTATGGGTAAAGAATCCAATCCAAAATTTTCCGCAGGTGCTGGTAAATTCACTTTAGTAAATGACACTTACACTGAATATTTGGAATATTTCTCCAACAGAGCCTGGGAAAACAACAAATTTGAATTTAAAGTTTCCATAAAAAATGACACTCTAATCCAACAAGGAGTTGAAAAAGTAGAGAAACTGGGTGTTGACCGAATAATAACCGAAAAATACAAACGCATAAAAAACTAATCAATACTGTATTTTTAAAACAAATCACAAGGTTCTTTCAATTGCAACCCACTATTTATGGAAAGAAAAGAAAAAATCCTCGACTGGGGGTATTTAAACAAATACAAAACCGAGAATGAACAGATTTTAGCTCCATTATCTGGAGAAAAAAGAATTGTATTTTTTGGAGATTCCATAACTGAAGGTTGGAAAACTATTCATCAAGATTTTTTTGTTGGCAAATCATATATCAATAGAGGTATTAACGGCCAAACGACTTCACAAATGCTTTTGCGTTTTAGACCGGACGTAATTGAACTGAAACCCAAAATTGTCGTTATTTTGGCTGGTGGCAATGATATTGCAGGAAATACTGGTCCAGCAACACCCGAAACAATCCTAGGAAACCTTATTTCTATATGCGAATTGGCCAAAGTAAATAATATCGAAGTGATTTTATGTTCGATACTCCCTGCTAATGATTTCCCTTGGAAACGAGGAATGGAACCAGCCGATAAAATCGAATCCTTGAATGAAATGATTCTAAAACATGCCAAAGCAAATGACATTGCTTATGTAGATTATTTTTCGGCTATGGTGGATGAACGAAAAGGTCTAAAAGCTATGTATTCAGAAGATGGAGTTCACCCTAATAAAGAAGGATACCTCGTGATGGAATCAATCGTTGAAACAATCATTAGTAATTTGTAATTAATGTGATATAATTTCAAAAAATTAGCGATTCTGTTATATCTTTTTGAACCTATCTTTTTCAACGGCAATTAACCTAATTCTTTGGCCAAACCTTGTTATTTTTTCTGAAAAACGCCTTACTTTTATCCTTTCAAAATTAACATTCAATTTCATAATCATGACCAAAGATCTGATTGTCCAAAATATTAGCGCTTCAAAAAGTCATTTTTCTATAAATTATAGTATTAAAACCAAAACTGAAGCCTTTACTGAAAAACTATTTTACACTTTATTTGATTCTAATGCACCACTCAACGAAAGTATTGATGAGTTAGAAAAACAATTTAAAGAAATAGCTTCTTTGGCCTGCAAAAAGCCACAAGACTCGTGCGAAAGTGCCTGGGGTAATTTTTTACACAAACTGCCCTCTGTACTCGAAAACTTAAATAAAGATGCATCTTACATCTTAGAAAATGACCCCGCATCCAATAGCATTGAAGAAATTTACCTTGCCTATCCTGGTTTTTATGCCATTGCCATTTACAGATTGAGTCATGAACTGTATTTATTGGATTTGATGCTTTTTTCAAGATTAATGAGCGAATATGCTCATCGCATCACAGGTACCGACATCCATGCTGGCGCAACAATAGCGTCGCCTTTCTTTATCGATCATGCCACTGGAATTGTAATTGGTGAAACTACTGTTATTGAAAAAAATGTAAAAATATATCAAGGAGTGACTTTGGGAGCGTTGAGTGTGAGCAAAGACATGAAA
The DNA here is from genome assembly GCA_035273645.1 of Flavobacterium sp. GTDB lineage: Bacteria > Bacteroidota > Bacteroidia > Flavobacteriales > Flavobacteriaceae > Flavobacterium. Next base: position 4,523 of record DATEOV010000348.1, read on the forward strand.
AATTCTAAAAGACATCCTACCGTTGAGAAAAACGTTTGCCTATATGCCAATGCAACCATTTTGGGAGGCACTACAATTATCGGAAAAAATAGTATTGTAGGTGGAAACTCATGGATAACCAAATCTATTCCTGAAGATTCAATCGTATTGAACACCACCACAACCGAAGTTAAAGTAAAAGAGAAAAAATAAAATGAAAACCTATAAATTAGTAGAATTAATCGGGAATACACCATTGGTAGAAACAACCCGTTTAGTTGCAAACAAAAACGTAAAACTTTTATTGAAACTTGAAGGAGACAATCCGGGGGGAAGTGTAAAAGACCGCGCTGCCTACAACATGATTGCATCTGCTATCGAAAGAGGAGATATCAAAAAAGGAGACAAATTAATTGAGGCTACAAGTGGAAACACTGGAATTGCCCTCGCCATGATAGCCCAATTATTTAATATAGATATCGAATTGGTTTTGCCCGAAGATTCAACTATCGAGCGTACACAAACTATGCAAGCTTATGGTGCAACGGTTATCCAGACACCAGCAAGTTTAGGTATAATCGGTTCAAGGGATTACGCTGACAAAAAAGTAGCCGAAGGCGGTTACGTAATGCTGAATCAGTTTGCTAACGATGACAACTGGAAAGCCCATTACAAAACCACAGGTCCCGAAATATGGAATGATACCGACGGAACTGTTACCCATTTTGTATCGGCCATGGGAACCACGGGAACGATTATAGGAACCTCAACTTACTTGAAAGAGAAAAATTCAAATATTCAAATCATTGGAGCACAACCAAGCGAAGGATCACAAATTCCGGGCATTAGAAAATGGCCTCAGGAATATTTACCTAAGATTTTTGATGCCTCAAAAGTGGATCTAACTGTTGATGTCAGCGAAAAAGAAGCCCGTGAAATGACCAAAAGACTTGCCAAAGAAGAAGGTGTTTTTGCAGGTATGAGCAGTGGAGGATCTGTTGCGGTGGCCGTAAAAATCGCTAACCAACTAGAATCTGGTGTGGTTGTTGCCGTTATCTGCGATCGTGGAGACCGTTATTTGTCTTCAGATTTGTTTGACTAAGAAAAAGTTTCTAAGTTCCTGAGAAACTAAGCATCTAAGTTTTTTTTTAAAAAACTTTAAATCTCAATAATTTAGAAATTAACATCCTAAAAAATAGAAAAAAATCTCAGTATATCAGAAACTTAGCTTCTTAGAAACTTAAAAAATAAACAATGAACTATCGCAAACTAGGAAAAACCAATTTCAATATATCAGAAATCGCTCTTGGCACTTGGCAAGTAGGCGGAAAATGGGGCTCTCCCTTTAATGATAAAACCGCAGACGAGTTAATTAATACTGCCATTGATAACGGTGTGAATTTTATTGATACTGCCGATGTTTACGAAAATGGATTGAGCGAAACCGCTGTGGGAAGAGTGGTACGTTCCCGTTCCGAACGCATTTATATAGCAACAAAATGTGGTAGACACATTAACCCTCATGTAAATGAAGGTTATCAGCCAAAAGTATTGCAAAAATACGTTGAAGACAGCCTGAAAAGAATGGGATTGGAAACACTTGATCTTATTCAATTACACTGCCCACCAAACCAAGTATTTTATCGTCCGGAAATTTTTGAAATGTTTGACCGTTTAAAAGAGCAAGGAAAAATTTTAAATTTGGGTGTCAGTGTAGAAAAAGTTGAAGAAGCATTAAAAGCTATTGAATATTCTAATGTAACCACAATTCAGATTATATTCAATCTTTTCCGTCAACGTCCATCTGAATTATTTTTCAAAGAAGCACAGAAAAATGACATCGGGATTATTGCAAGAGTACCATTGGCGAGTGGATTACTGACTGGTTTATTTGATTCTAAAACGACTTTTGGAGAACAAGATCACAGGAATTTCAATCGTGATGGAGCAGCTTTTGACAAAGGAGAAACGTTCTCTGGAATTAATTATGAGTTGGGTTTAAAAGCCGTAGATGCCTTAAAAGCACTTTTTCCTGAAGCTACTAATTTGGCTCCTATTGCCCTGCAATGGATTTTGAGTTTTAACGAAATCAGCTGTATTATTCCGGGAGCTTCAAAGGAAAGCCATGTTTTGTCTAATCTGTCACTTTATGATTTACCAAAACTGACTCCAGAAAAAATTACTGCAATGAATGCCATTTACGAGCAATATATCAAACCACAAGTTCATCAACTTTGGTAAAATAGAACTATAAATGTTCAATAAAGCAAATTTCAAAGAGTGGTTTGATCGCTATAAGTATTCTGAATTGGCAGCTTCAAGCGCAGCATTGTTAGCTTCCCAATTCAGCAGGATTTTCAGCGGATTAATCACGGCATATTTGATTACTTTTGCCGAATATTTTGCTTTTTATGGTGTTATGATTTATAGGTCTTATAAAAGGCATAAACTCCAGCATGAAAAAACGACTATAAAGGGAATTATGTACTTAATTCGGAATTTATTTCTCGAATTTGGTTATCCCGCAATTTTGGATTTCTTTTTTATACGCCCATTTTGCATGTATTGGATGCCAATACTGGCTGGAAATTATTTCATTGGAATTATTCTCGGAAAAATTACTGCAGATAGTTTTTTCTATTTTTTATCGATTGTCAATTACGAATGGATTAAAAAGAAAGAATAGCTTATCCATAAAATCATGGAAATACCTTAAACAAAAAAGGTTCGATTTAATAATAAACCGAACCTTTTTTATTTTATCAAAACACTAAACCAAAGTAGCTGTAGTCGAAATTTCGGTGTTGAATAGTTTTGAAATCGGACAATTCTTTTCCGCTTTTGTAACTAATTCTTGGAACGTTTCATTTGAAATACCACTTATTTTAGCATTAACCGTTAAGTGAGAACCAATAATAGTTCCGTCTACCAAATTAATATCACATCTCGTCTCTATGCTTTCAATTACTGCACTGCTTTCACCAATAAAAGCTGTAAGTTGCATCGTAAAGCAACCTGCATGTGCCGCCGCAACAAGTTCCTCTGGATTGGTACCTACACCTTCGGCAAATCTAGATTTGAATGAATACTGGGTATTTTGTAAAGTTGTACTTTGTGTTGTTAATTTACCGGCCCCTTCCATTAAGGAACCATTCCAAACTGCGGTTGCATTTCTTTTCATAATAATAGTCGTTTTTTAGTTTACTCAAATTTAGTTTTTAAATGAAAAACTGATTTTAGAAACGGAGATATTTAACGAAAATTTAATAATGACTAACAACAATCAATCCTATCTCCAAAATATTTTGTATCTTGTAAGTCAATTGATTACATAATTTTCAATTATTTAAATTTAACAGAAGAAGAAACGGTAATAGTTAAAAAACAGTCTGATATGATACCTATTCCATCTGATTTTTCTAAAAAAGCTACTGCACTCGAAGTTTTTCAGTATCTGTTCATTGGATTGGTAATCTTGTATTTTGGAAGATCACTATTTATTCCATTAAGCTTTGCCCTTCTTATTAGTTTTATACTTTATCCTGTTTGCAGATGGATGGAAAAAAAAGGAGTACATCGAAGCTTAGCAATAGGACTTTCCTTAATAAGCGTAGTACTTGTATTTGCTGTTATCTTATATCTGCTTTTCGCTCAAATAGTAGGATTTTCGAATGAATGGGAAAACTTGGAAATAAAGCTGGAAGAAACCTTGAATCACTGGAGTGTATTGTTAACGGATCAGTTTGGGATAAATGAAGAAAAACAGTTGACCTACATCAAAGACATTTTAAGCAACTCGAGTTCCCAAGTCTTTTCTCTTTTAAAAAACACTGTCTATTCCTTCTCCGAATCATTATTCTACCTTCTAATAATTCCCATCTTTTCGGCATTGATATTATTTTACCGCCAATTATTGGTTCAGGCACTATACCATCTTTTTCCATTGGACAAAAAAGAAATGATTCACGAGATTATTGTTGAAACCATTCATGAATATTACAAATTCATAAAAGGAATGTTAGCTGTTTATATAATAGTTGGCTTTTTAAATAGTATTGGACTTGCCATTATCGGTATTCCCTATCCGTTTCTTTTTGGGTTTACCGCTTCCATATTGACATTTAGACCTTATATCGGAATCATGGTTTCATCTTTGTTGCCTATCACGGTGGCTTGGATTACGTTTAATTCTATTTGGTACCCTATTGGAGTTATCACAGTTTTTTCTCTAGTACAAGTACTGGAAGCTTACATCATATTCCCATATGCTGTAGGAAGCCGTTTGAAAATTAATGCACTCGCAATTCTAGTCATGGTTCTTGCTGGTGGCATATTGTGGGGAGCTTCCGGAATGATCTTATTTATTCCATTTATAAGCATTCTAAAACTTTTGGCTGACCGAACAGAAAGTCTTAAATCTTTATCACTTTTATTGAGTGATGGAAAATCAAAAAAATAGCAAATTCAAGTCTATTTTTTTTAATTGACGCAACCTTTGATTTATATAATCATCTAGTTATTAAACCACCTTTATGAAAAATATAAAATTTTTATTTATCGTACTTAGTATTTTCTTCTTCAGTTGCAATAACGATGATGATTCTTCGCAAGAAAGCGAAAATCAAAATCTCTCAAAAATGTATACTGAAATTATTTCAGCCTCCATGGTCAATAGTACTCAATGTAGTAACCCTGCAGAATGGTCTTTTACAGCCATTGGCTCAAAATCGTGTGGAGGTCCAACTGGTTTTATTCCCTACTCCTTGAAAATTAATGTTACTGACTTCCTTAAAAAAGTAGAGGATTACACCAAGGCAGAAGATGCTTATAATAAAAAATGGGGAATCATTTCAACCTGTGATATAATATTGCCCCCAACAAGAGTAGATTGCGTTAATGGAAAGCCTACATTGATGTACTCTGATCTAGAAAATTAAAAATTATCGAGAAACTAATTTATTTTCTAGAATTAAACCTCTTGATAATTTTCGATCCCAAATCTCTCTATACATCCCCTGCCCCCGATTATAGTGAAAAACCCGGAGTTCTGGAAGCATTTAACACTTGCCAGGAAAGAGCGACCAACGGAAGCTCCTTTCCTGGCTTAGTGTTACTGCTTCCAGAATGAGGATTTGAAACGGAAAGCGGGATTAGGCACAAATTAAAAAGACCTTTTTTATACTTTATTTCGCTATCTTTCGTTCTTATTGAAACTTATATTATTATGAA
>DATEOV010000349.1:0-2263 GCA_035273645.1 Flavobacterium sp.
ATAAACTAATTCAGCATAAAGCAAAAGCCTAAAGCTTACTGCTTATTGCTTAAAGCAAAAAAAAATGAAACTCAAAATCTGCGGAATGAAATACCCCGACAATATGATTGAAGTAGGCTCACTCCTACCCGATTATATGGGATTTATATTTTGGCAAAAATCGGCTCGCTATTTTGATGGAGATATGCCGGAATTACCAAAATCAATTCGAAAAACAGGAGTTTTTGTCAATGAAAGTATTTCAGTAATTGAAGAAAAAGTAACGAAATACGATTTACAGGCCGTTCAATTACACGGTCAGGAAACGGTTGAATTTTGTTCGGAATTAAAAACTAAATTTGGTACTTCCATCGAAATTATCAAAGTGTTTTCGGCAGACGAAAATTTTGATTTCAGCGTTTTGAAACCTTACGAATCTGTTTGTGATTATTTTCTTTTTGACACCAAAGGAAAACTGCCAGGCGGAAACGGAACCACTTTCGACTGGCGAATATTAGAAAATTATCCATCAACAAAACCTTTCTTCCTTAGCGGCGGAATTGGTATTGAAGAATTAGATTCGGTAAAAGAAATTTCGAAAACCAATTTACCCATTTATGCCATTGACATAAACAGTAAATTTGAAATTGAGCCCGGGTTGAAAAATATTGAAAGATTGAAAAATTTAAAAATTGAAATAATCGATGTATTTAAAATTTAAAATTCATCATTTAAAATAAAAAAAATGTCATACAACGTCAACGAAAAAGGGTATTACGGAGAATTTGGAGGAGCCTACATTCCCGAAATGTTATATCCAAATGTAGAAGAATTACGCCAGAAATATTTAGAAATCACATCCGAACCTGAGTTTAAAGCTGAGTTTGACCAACTGCTGAAAGATTATGTCGGGCGTCCTAGCCCGCTGTATTTTGCTAAAAGACTTTCTGAAAAATACAATACCAAAATCTATCTCAAAAGAGAAGACTTAAATCATACAGGTGCACACAAAGTTAACAACACTATTGGACAGATATTAGTTGCAAAACGTTTGGGTAAAAAGCGAATCATTGCCGAAACTGGTGCGGGACAGCATGGAGTGGCAACAGCTACTGTTTGTGCCTTAATGGGTATGGACTGCATTGTGTACATGGGCGAAATCGACATTGCACGTCAAGCTCCAAATGTTGCACGAATGAAAATGCTAGGTGCTGAAGTTCGTCCAGCACTTTCGGGCTCACGAACTCTGAAAGATGCTACCAACGAAGCTATTCGCGATTGGATCAACAATCCTGTTGACACACATTATATAATAGGATCAGCCATTGGGCCACACCCTTATCCGGATATGGTAACCCGTTTTCAAAGCATCATTTCCGAAGAAATCAAATGGCAGCTTAAAGAAAAAGAAGGCCGCGAAAACCCAGATTATGTTGTCGCTTGCATTGGTGGTGGCAGTAATGCGGCTGGAACTTATTATCACTTTTTACACGAGCCAGAAGTTGGAATTATTGCTGTTGAAGCTGCTGGAAAAGGCGTGAATAGCGGTCATAGCGCAGCAACTAGTAAACTTGGAAAAGTTGGAATTATTCACGGTTGCAAAACCCTATTGATGCAAACTCCAGATGGTCAAATTACAGAACCGTACTCGATTTCTGCGGGCCTTGATTATCCTGGAGTTGGTCCTATGCACGCCCATTTGGCAACAAGCGGTCGTGGCGAATTCTTTTCGGTAACCGATGATGAAGCCATGAACGCAGGTTTACAGCTTACCAAATTAGAAGGAATTATTCCAGCCATCGAAAGCGCACATGCTTTTGCCGTTTTAGATCAGAAAAAATTCAAGCCAACCGATATTGTAGTAATCAGTCTTTCGGGTCGTGGTGACAAAGATTTAGACAATTACATCGATTATTTCAAATTGTAAAATAAGAATTTGGGTGTTTTCCGCAGCCGCGGATCGGACTATATGTTCCCGCTTTTTTCTTTTCAATTGCCCCGGGTTTAAACCCGGGGCAATTGAAAAGAAAAAAGAACTCCACTACCATCCCTAACGCGCACACGAAATAGTAATAAAGTTTAAGTATAATAACATTTTCAAAATAGATTTTATGCAAAAATTATTCGCTTACGGTACTTTACGAGATCAAGATGTTCAAGAAAACCTTTTTGGACGTATTCTTCACGGAACTCCAGAAACATTGATTGGTTATGAATTAAATGAAATCCAAATCGAAGAAGAATTTGGCATAGAACATTATCCAATTATTATGGAAACTAATAA
>DATEOV010000350.1:0-10162 GCA_035273645.1 Flavobacterium sp.
TAACAACAGGTTTCTTCGCTGCAGTCGCTTTTTTGGCTGGTGTTTTCTTGGCTGGTGTTTTCTTGGCAATCATTTCTTGAACTTCAGCCAATGTCAATTTTGTTGCATCAACATCTTTACTTAATTCAATTTTTATCTTCCCTTTCGTTATAACCGAACGTCCCCAACGTGCCTTCTCAACCAAAATCCCTTCTTCTTCCCAATTATGAAGAACTTTATCAATATTCTTCTGTAATTTATCTTCAATCAATTCTTGAATATCAGACTGAGACAAATTATCAAAATTATATTTCTTGCTTACATTTATAAAAATTCCATTCCATTTAATAAAAGGGCCGAAACGACCTGTTCCTTTTTGAACACCTTCTCCTTTATAAACAGCAATTGGCGCATCTGCGATAGCTTTTTCATCAATTAATTCCTGAGCCCTAACCATAGAAACATCCAAAGGATCCTCACCTCTTGGCAAAGAAATAAACACACTTCCATGTCGAACATAAGGACCATAACGACCATTACTTACTTCAACTTCTTCTCCTTTATATATACCCAGATTTTTTGGCAGCAAAAATAAATTCAGAGCTTCCTCTAAAGTAATATTACCAATATTTTGTTCGTGCCTAAGACTAGCAAATTTCTTTTCTTCATCTTCAGCATCTCCAATTTGTGCCATTGGTCCAAACTTACCCAAACGAACCGAAACTGGCTTTCCTGATTCTGGATCAATTCCTAAAATTCGTTCCCCGCTTTCTCTGTCTGCATTGGCCTCAACATCTTTTACAGTTGGATGAAATTTATCGTAGAACTCTTGCATCATTTTTGTCCACTCGATATTACCCTCGGCAATTTCATCAAAATCCTGCTCAACTTTTGCAGTAAAATTATAATCCAAAATATTTCCAAAATTCTTCACCAAGAAATCAGTAACAATTGTACCAATATCTGTAGGAACCAATTTTCCTTTATCTGAACCTGTATTCTCTTTAAGCAACTTCTCAACCAACTTGTCAGATTGCAAAGTCAATTGCGTATAATTCCGTTCAACACCTTCTAAATTACCTTTCTCAACATAATTTCTATTGATAATAGTAGAAATAGTTGGTGCATAAGTAGATGGACGACCAATACCTAATTCTTCCAGTTTTTTCACCAAAGAAGCCTCTGTATATCTTGCAGCTGCTCTCGAATATCTTTCGGTTGCAGTAATGAAATTATTTTGCAATTTTTCATTCACTTTCAAGGCAGGCAACAAACCTTCCTGTTCTTCCTCTTCATCATCATGTCCTTCAAGATACACTTTCAAAAATCCTTCAAAAAGTAAAACCTCTCCCGAAGCAGTAAATATTTCACCGTGATTATTGGCTTCAATTTTTACATTAGTACGTTCCAATTTAGCATCGCTCATTTGGGAAGCCAAAGTCCTTTTCCAGATCAGATCATATAAACGAGCTTGATCTCTGTCAATATTCACCGTATGAAGAGACATATCAGTAGGACGAATCGCTTCGTGAGCCTCTTGTGCACCTTTACTTTTGTTGGCAAATGTTCTTGGGTTTGAAAACTCTTTCCCATAAGATTTGATAATCTCTGCTTGAGCAGCATCCATCGCCTCTTTGGACAAATTCACGCTGTCCGTTCTCATGTAAGTAATAAGTCCTGCTTCATACAATCGTTGAGCCAATTGCATTGTAATTCCAACAGGTAAATACAATTTTCTTGCGGCTTCTTGTTGCAAAGTCGAAGTAGTAAAAGGTGCAGTTGGTGATTTTTTAGTAGGTTTAGTTTCTAAATCCGCTACCTTATATATAGAACCAATATTTTGTTTTAAAAAATCTTCGGCTTCTTTCTTTGTATTGAAATTTTTGGGGAGCTTAGCTTTCAAAGTCTTGCCTGCTTCATTTGTAAACTCTGCCAAAACCGAATAAGTTGCAACAGCAGTAAAGTTTTGAATTTCACGTTCTCTCTCGACAATCAATCGAACAGAAACCGATTGTACACGCCCAGCAGACAAACCACCTTTTACTTTTCTCCAAAGAACAGGAGACAATTCGTATCCAACCAAACGATCCAAAACTCTTCGAGCCTGTTGTGCATTAACTAGATTATAATCAATTTCACGCGGTTTATCAATAGCTTTAAGAATAGCAGTTTTAGTAATTTCGTGAAAAACAATACGCTTTGTTTTCTCTTTTTTAAGTTTCAATTCTTCCGCCAAGTGCCAAGAAATAGCCTCTCCCTCGCGGTCCTCATCACTCGCTAACCATACCATGTCGGCATTTTTAGCTAAAGTCTTTAATTTGGACACCAATGCTTTTTTATCCGAGGAAACCTCATACTTGGGTTTAAATCCGTTTTCGACATCAACACCTATTTCCTTAGAAGGTAAATCGGCAATATGCCCGTAACTTGATTCTACCTGATAATCACTTCCTAGAAATTTTTCGATTGTTTTTGCCTTTGCAGGTGACTCAACTATCACTAAATTCTTTGCCATTTTGCTATTGTTTGAATCGCAAAAGTAATTTTTTTTTTTAAATATCAACCTTTCATTGATTTTAAAAACTAATTAAATCGGTAAACGAACCAATTCAATAACACAAAGCACAACAATTTTTATTCTTTTATAATGATGTAAGACTAATTTCAAGCATAAATAGCCCAAATCATTAATCACAAGAAACATCTTCGAAACGACAAAATACACTGTTCCATTTCACCTATATATATAGGTATAAAAAGAAATCAAAATTTAATTTTTTTAAAAACCAAATCCATTTTAATTATTTGGTTAAATTTACTACAAGAGACCCCATCGAACCTACAAAAATTATATAATGAACCGTATCGAACAGTTAGAAAAACTAAAACAAAACCAATCTTGGGACATCATCATAATTGGTGGTGGTGCCAATGGACTTGGCGTTGCAGTTGACGCGGCAAGTAGAGGTTTTAAAACGATACTTCTTGAAGCTGTAGATTTTGCAAAAGGTACTTCAAGTCGAAGTACCAAATTGGCTCACGGAGGTGTTCGCTATCTAGAACAAGGCAATCTTTCTCTAGTCATTGAAGCTCTAAAAGAAAGAGGTTTAATGGAAAAGAACGCAGGCCATTTGGTTAAAAACGAATCTTTCATTATCCCAAATTACAACTGGTGGGGAGGTTATTTTTACACCCTTGGTTTAAAATTCTATGATTTATTATCTGCCAAATCAAGTCTTGGAAGTTCTAAATATTTATCCAAAGAAAAAACACTGGAATTAATCCCCTCCATTGAACCAAATGGATTGCAAAGTGGTGTATTATATCATGACGGACAGTTTGACGACTCTCGATTAGCCATTAATCTGGCTCAAACAGCCATAGAAAAAGGAGCTTGCGTACTCAATCATTTCAAAGTTAATGAATTAACAAAAGATCACAAAAACCAAGTTACGGGTGTCATAGCTAATAATCAAAACTCGGGAGAGAAACACAGCATATATGGCAAGGTGGTGATTAATGCAACTGGGGTATTCACCAATGCCATTATGAAAATGAACGACACTGTTTATAAAAAATACATCGTTCCTAGTCAAGGAATTCATTTGGTGTTTGACAAATCCTTTTTACCCGGTGATTATGCATTAATGATTCCAAAGACGAGCGACGGAAGAGTGCTTTTTGCTGTTCCTTGGCACGACAAAATTGTTGTGGGAACTACAGATACTTTGGTCAAAAAATCAGATATTGAACCAATTGCACTCGAAGAAGAAATTGAATTTGTATTGGAAACAGCGCAAAGATACTTAACAAAAAAACCAACACGAGCCGATGTTCTTTCGGTTTTTGCAGGATTAAGACCTTTGGCAGCACCAGAAAAAAAAGGACAAAGCACCAAAGAACTTTCCAGAAGCCACAAAATAATTGTTTCCGAAACTGGATTAATCAGTATCACAGGCGGAAAATGGACAACGTACCGAAAAATTGCTGAAGAAATAGTTGACAAAGCTATTACAGTACACCAACTAAGCCTAAATAAATGTGTGACCGAACATTTGTCTATTCATGGAAATAAGAAAAATAGCGCCATAGATTTCGAAAACCATTTATTTATCTATGGAACAGATAGTAAAGCCATCCTTCAATTACAAGAAAACGAACCAGATCTAAAAGAAAAATTACATCCCGATTACAATTATACTTTAGCAGAAGTCGTTTGGGCTATCCGAGAAGAAATGGCCACTACAATTGAAGATGTTTTGGCGAGACGCGTCCGACTATTGTTTCTGGATGCTAGAGCCGCAATTTCTTGTGCCGATAAAGTAGCTCATTTACTGGCGAAAGAATTAGGACATGATGAAAACTGGATTCAAAATCAACTGGTCGAATTTAAAACCATTGCGAATGGGTTTCTTTTAAAAGAGTTTAGAGTTCCATAAAAGTATAGAGATATTTATATTTGATAAAATACGGTTCTGAAAACGAAAGTCCTAGCCCCGATTATAGTGAAAAGCCCGGAGTCTCGTTGACTTAAATTTTTTGTGTTTGCAAAGCGACTGAAAGAAGCTCTTGCATACACTCAAAAATTTTGTCAACGAGACGAGGACTTGCAACGGAAAGCGGGAATTAGCTCCTTATCAACTGTACTAAATTATCAGAATTTGGTAGGACTTAAAAAGTTGTTAATTCTTCGGCTGACATCTTGTCATAATCACTGCATTTGCCTTATCTTTGCGCTTTGAAAATGCCCTATGGAAAAGATAATTGAAGAAAGCAAACAAGGAAATAGCCTTGTTTTAGAACATAAACCGGAGAATACAAAAAAACTCTTTATAGAAAGCTATGGCTGTGCGATGAATTTTTCGGACAGCGAGATTGTAGCTTCCATATTATCTGATGGTGGTTACAATACAACATCAGTATTAGAAGAAGCCGATTTAGTTTTAGTAAATACCTGTTCAATTCGGGACAAAGCGGAACAAACGATACGCAAACGTCTGGAGAAATACAACGCCGTGAAACGCACCAATCCAAAGATGAAAGTAGGTGTTTTGGGTTGTATGGCGGAACGTTTGAAAGAAAAATTTCTTGACGAAGAGAAAATTGTAGACCTTGTGGTCGGACCTGATGCTTACAAAGACCTACCTAATTTATTAAGTGAGGTCGAAGAAGGTCGGGATGCAATCAATGTAATTTTATCCAAAGAGGAAACTTATGGTGATATTTCACCAGTTCGATTGATGAGCAACGGAATTACGGCCTTGGTTTCTATAACAAGAGGTTGCGATAATATGTGTACGTTTTGCGTAGTACCTTTTACCCGCGGGCGTGAGCGCAGTCGTGAGCCACAAAGTATTATGAATGAAATTAAAGATTTGTGGAATAAAGGATTTAAGGAAATTACACTTCTGGGTCAGAACGTAGACAGTTATTTATGGTATGGTGGCGGTTTGAAAAAGGATTTTGTCAATGCTACCGAAATGCAAAAAGCGACTGCGGTGGATTTTGATCAATTACTGGAAATGGTAGCGGTTGGTTTTCCAAAAATGCGTATTCGTTTTTCGACTTCAAATCCACAAGATATGCACGAAAGCATTTTGCACGTTATTGCCAAATATCCTAACATTTGCAAACACATTCACTTACCGGTACAATCTGGAAGTAATCGCATTTTGAAAGAAATGAATCGTTTGCACTCGAGAGAAGAATATATGACTTTGATTGATAAAATTCGTTCTATTATTCCCGACGGAGCGATTTCACAAGATATGATTTCGGGTTTTCCGACAGAAACAGAGGAAGATCATCAAGATACTTTGAGTTTGATGGAGTATGTGAAATATAATTTTGGTTATATGTACAGTTATTCTGAGCGTCCGGGAACTTTGGCGGGAAGAAAAATGGAAGATGATGTTCCGGAAGAAACCAAAGCAAGAAGATTACAAGAAATTGTGGATTTGCAACAAAAACATGCTTGGTTGCGCTCTGAGGAATTCATCGGAAAAACTGTTGAAGTATTGGTAGAAAAAGTTTCAAAAAAATCGACTGAAGAGTTTTCTGGAAGAAATTCACAAAGTATAACTGTGGTTTTCCCAAAGGAGAATTATAAAATAGGTGATTTTGTAAATGTAAAAATTAATTCTTGTACCTCCGGAACTTTGAAAGGAGAAGCGGTTGGTTTGAGTGATATGAATTAATAAGTAATCGCAGATTTAAAAATGAAACAAAAAATAGCTTACACAATAATAGCATTCTTAATTGCTTTTGGAACAACATTCTATGTAATTAGAACTTATTTTCCTAAACACAAAGTTGAAAAGGTAGCTATCCAAAAAGATACGCTGACAAAGCCTCAATAGTAAGAAACTGAGAATAGAATAGTTATTCGAACCAGATTTAAGTTTTAATAATTAGCAAAATTTACACTTTTTTATAGATTCATCTAATTTGTGTAATACGAGATAAAAAAACAAAATGGATACAGTACAATCAATAAAACAGCGCTTTGAGATTATTGGGAATGACCCAAAACTCAATCGTGCCATAGAAAAAGCCATTCAGGTTGCCCCTACCGATATTTCAGTTTTGGTAGCTGGAGAGAGTGGTGTGGGAAAAGAAAATATCCCAAGGATTATACATTCATTATCACACCGAAAACACGGTAAATATATTGCGGTAAACTGTGGTGCAATTCCGGAAGGAACGATTGACAGTGAACTTTTTGGTCACGAAAAAGGAGCCTTTACCGGAGCAACCAGTACTCGTGAAGGGTATTTTGAAGTGGCTAATGGCGGTACTATTTTCCTTGACGAAGTGGGAGAATTACCTTTGACCACTCAAGTACGTCTATTGCGTGTTTTGGAAAATGGTGAGTTCATAAAAGTAGGTTCTTCGCAGGTTCAAAAAACGAATGTCCGAATCGTGGCTGCGACCAACGTTAATTTATTCAAAGCAATTGAAAAAGGGAAATTCCGTGAAGATTTGTACTACCGTTTAAGCACTGTCGACATTCACTTACCTCCACTTCGAGAAAGAAAAGAAGACATTCATTTATTGTTTAGAAAATTTGTTGCCGATTTTGCTAACAAATACAAAATGCCACCATTAAAGCTTGATGACAACGCTATTTTATTGTTGCAAAAATTCCGTTGGAGCGGTAACATACGCCAATTGCGAAATGTTGCCGAACAGATTTCGGTATTAGAAACCAATAGAGACATTACAGCTGCAACTTTACAAACTTACCTACCAAGCGAAGACAGTAATTTACCGTCGGTAATAAAAGACAAGAAAAACGACAGCGATTTTAATACAGAAAGAGAGATTTTGTACAAAGTCCTTTTTGATATGAAAAGCGACTTACACGATCTAAAAAAACTGACCTTAGAATTAATGCAAAATGGTAGTTCTAATGTTCAGGAAGCCAATAAATCACTTATCAAAAAAATATACGGTTCCAAAGAAGAGGATAGCGAAATTGACTTTGAAGAAGAACCAAGAACTTCCTTTTTATCCAATTCAAATATAGAACAGGATTACGAAGAACAGGACAACAGCAATTATCTTCTGGCAGAAACCATTGAAGAGGAAGAAATCTTAAGACTAGAACAGAAAGAAATTGAGATGATTAAAAAGTCATTGGAAAAAAATAAAGGAAAAAGAAAAGCCGCAGCAGATGAATTGGGTATTTCGGAACGTACTTTGTATCGAAAAATCAAACAATTTGATTTATAGAAAATCACAACAAACAAATTTGAAAATCCAAATTTGAAAATTCATATATTTGAAAACATTTATAAATTTCAACCAAAATTGGAATTTGCTAAGCACATTATGAAAAAAACACATTATCTCTTATTACTAATTAGTTCATGCATCCTAAACAGTTGTTCGGTATATAACTTTACGGGGACTGGTAAAATAGATGCCAAAACATACCAAGTTAATTTCTTTCCAAACAATTCTGATTTGATTGAACCGGGAATTGACAGAACTTTTACCCTTACATTACAAGATTTAATTCAGGGTCAAACTAATTTGCAATTAGTAAAAAATGGAGGAGATTTAACGTATGAAGGAGAAATAGTAGATTACCGCATCAGTCCAATGACTGCAACTGCCGATCAACAAGCATCCCAGAATAGATTGAAGATCCGAGTGAATGTTAGATTTACCAATAAAAACAAAGAAACAGACGATTTCGAAAAATCTTTTGAGTTTTATTATGATTATCCTGCAGCCCAACAATTGACTGGAGCAACGAAAGATGCAGCAATCAAAGAAATTTTTGAAAGAATTACACAGGATATTTTCAATGAGTCACTTGCAAAATGGTAGTATTATAAAGAGTAATCAGTTAACAGTTTTCAGTTAGTAGAAAACTGTTAACCGTAAAAATCAAATTTTCAACATTAGTAACTAAATCCTAAAACACAGAATACTCAAAACAAATGAACGTTAGTAGCTATAATTATTTATTAAACCAACCCGAAGAAATCAACGAGATACAAACCGTGGCTTTAGAAAAAGTTTTGGATGAATTTCCATTTTTTCAAAGTGCTCGAGCGTTGCGTCTGAAGGGGCTTTACAATCAAAATAGCTACAAATATAATTTTGCGTTAAAAATAGCCGCAGCACATACTACGGACCGTAGCGTTTTATTTGATTTTATAACTTCAGAATCGTTTATAGCTATTCAAAAAAAGACTTACGAGAAAAAAATAGAAGAATTACTCAATATAACTGTAATTGACAGTCAAATTATCGAAAAGGAAGAAATAGCACCGATTATCGTGACAACTCCTTTGGAACATTCTATACTTACTTCCATAAAAGAGGCTAATGCCAATACCGCTCAAAACAACTCTCTTTTTATTGATAAATTAGACATCGATAAAAATGTAGAACAATCGATTCTTGATTCCATTAAGGAAGCTACGCCAACAAAAATTAAAGAAGATACAACAGAAGCTGAGAAAAATTTAGAAATTGGAAAACCACTGGATTTTTCAAAATCAGAAACACATTCATTTCATCAATGGCTTCAAATTTCGAGGATACAACCCATCATAAGAGAAAATCCACAAGAAAATAATAGTATGGCAAAAGAACCTGAATCTATCATTGACGAGAGTAAAAAGAAAAAAGCAGAATTAATCGATAAGTTCATCGAAACCAGTCCAAAAATTCCGCCTATAAAACCTGGAGTAGTATTCACTCCGAACATCGACCTCAACAAAGAGGATAATTCTTATTTAATGACAGAGACTCTAGCTAAAGTATATTTGGAACAAAAAAAATATCAAAAAGCGATACAAGCTTATGAAATATTAATTTTGAAATATCCAGAAAAAAGTAGTTTCTTTGCAGACCGTATAAAGGATATTAAAATAGTACAACAAAATAACAATTAATAATAAATAGTATGTTTTCAATTTTTTTAGTTTTAATTACAATAGTATGTTTTCTATTGATCGTAGTAATAATGGTTCAAAACCCTAAAGGTGGTGGTCTTTCTTCTACAATAAGTGGTTCTCAAATGTTAGGTGGTGTACAGAAAACTACTGATTTCTTAGACAAAAGCACTTGGACATTGGCAACTATATTAATTGCTTTAATTTTACTTTCAGGTTTGAGTTTCACAGGAACTTTAAGTGATGCTGATTCTAAAATCATTGACAACACTGAAACTGCTGTACCAAAAACTAATGCACCTGCTACAGAAGCGCCTGCAGAAAGTACACCTGCAACTCCAGCAAAATAATCTATTTACATAAATACACAAAAATGCCAGCCTGTCAAAGCTGGCATTTTTTATAAGAAAAAATGTCAGTTTACATACTGTGGCATAATTTCTGAAATACAACAACAGTAAAAATTAACATAAACATAAAAAATCATGACTTTAAACATTAAACCACTTTCAGATAGAGTTCTTATCGAACCAGTTGCAGCTGAAACGAAAACGGCGTCAGGGATTTTTATTCCAGATACCGCAAAAGAAAAACCACAAAAAGGAACTGTAGTTGCAGTAGGAAACGGAACTAAAGACCATACTATGACTGTCAAAATAGGAGACACAGTACTTTATGGAAAATATGCTGGAACTGAATTAAAATTAGAAGGAAAAGATTATCTAATCATGAGTGAGGACGATATTTTAGCAATCATCTAAAATCAAATA
>DATEOV010000351.1:0-16684 GCA_035273645.1 Flavobacterium sp.
GATTTCACCGGTAGGAATGTTTTTGTTTTTGGCTTCACGCTCAATAACAGTTCCTTTTACTTGGATCACATACTCACGGCCCAATGTTTTGGCAGCTTCAAAAACTTCTTTTATAGAACGACTTTCGTCAAAAATCAATTGCGTAATTCCATAACGGTCGCGTAAATCTACCCAATTCATAAATCCTTTATCTCTAGATTTTTGAACCCAACCGGCAAGTGTAACTTCTGTATTGATATGTGAGGCGTTCAATTCGCCACAATTATGACTTCTGTACATGATATAAATTTTAGTTTTTGCTCTTTTTAGTGCGAGTGCAAATTTAGGATTAACTTATGAATTTTAGATTGTGAAAGGCGATTTTTTGCATTTTATCTTTTTTGTGATAATCTCAAAAATGCAAAATGCCAATTTTTAGCCCCGATAGCAGTGAAAATCCTTATGTGCCGGTGTTCGGCATATAAGATTGAAACGGAGAGCGGGACTAATGTTGACTGGAAAACCAAATCTTTCTGCTCCAAATTTATAATTACACTCAGATGGTTTTAAATTTGGTAGTCCAATTATTTTTATCAAAATTCTATTTTTGGCTAAAATTGTTGCTTTTTGGAAAGAAATTTCCTTGTTTTTTATTTCCAATGTTAAGCTTTCGTCTGTGTTACGAAATTGTTACCAAAATGTTTTTTTAATGTAAAATTTGTTTCTAATTTTGGTGTATTAAGATGTAAACAATTAAAAACTAACGATATGAAAAAGCTTGTAATTTTAGTGGCGGTATTATTCTCAGGGGTTGTTTTTGCACAAGAGACGAAACCCGTTTTGGAGCCATTCGGCAAAAAAATAAAAGCAACCTATTTTTATGAAAATGGGCAAGTGCAACAAGAAGGCTATTTTGAAAATGGTAAATTGGAAGGAATCTGGGTTGCATATAATGAATCCGGAGATAAAATTTCCTCAGGAGAATATGATGCTGGCGTAAAAACAGGCAAATGGTTTTTCTGGTCTCAAAATGAAGGAAAAAATAGCCTTTGTGAAGTAGATTTCTCCAGTAACAAAATTGAAAAAGTTAAAAATTGGAGACAAGATGCTTTTGCAACTTCAAACGAATAAAGCAATACAATAGTTAATTTAAGAAAAGGAGAAAGTCTTTATTGATTTTCTCCTTTTTTTATTGTTTTTTTTCAATGTTATAACTTTGTTAAGTTCGAATTTGCTTAAATGTATTTATTGTAACTTTATCATAGAAATTCAGCTTATGATTTAGAGTGTAATAGAGAATCAGTTAGTTTAAATATCTATTTGTCAGTACTCTAAATTATAAAGTTTGCGTTTGCCAAGAAATCGGCTTTTATAGGTTACTGTATTAGCCGATTTTGACTGTTCTAGTGCTTTTTAAAGTTTATTGATCCTAAAAAGCAATTGTGTCTATCGCCCCTTTCTGCATAAATCTCTTTATTCCTTTTGCTTATTTCAAAGGGAACTTGAAAGAGATTTTATATAATTATTTTATTCTATTTTTTTAATCTGATTAGTATGCCGAAGTATGTTATTGAAAGGGAAATTCCAAACGCAGGGAATTTAACGCCAGCACAATTAAAAGACATTGCGAATACATCTTGTGATGTCTTAAGAAAAATGGGACCAGAAATACAATGGAAGCACAGTTATGTAACTGATGATAAAATATATTGTGTTTATATTGCCCCAAATGCAGAAATAATTAGGGAACATGCCGATAAAGGTGGGTTTCCAGCCAATAAAATAAGTCTTGTTTCGGAAATTATCGACCCGGTTACTGCGGAGTAGCAAGTTATACTTATTTTGGAAAAGGAGAAATTCGTTTGATTTTCTCCTTTTTTGTGTTTTAATTTGAATAAGCATTAGTTTTTCTATCGCAGAAAAACACGAAGGAGACACAAAGTTCCGCAAAGTTTTTTTGAGCTCAATCTTAAGAATATTTTTTTTCTTTGTGTGTCTTTGCGTTTTCTTTGAGCATCTTCGTGAAATTTAGTCCTAAGTGCTAATTCGTAACCAATTGGTTGTAATCAAAAACACCATCCCATATCTCGTCTATTCTAATAAGTGCCTTGTCTAGAGGAATAACCTCCCATTTGCCGTTGGTTTCAGAACCAAGTCCCGAGTTTTTCAATTTCTCCAACGCCTCTTTCACATCAAAGTCAAGATCGGTATTGTGTTTGGTTTTAAACCAGTTTTCAATCTGATGATCAAGTTCGTCAGCCGTTAAGGGAGTTTCGCTTCGGTTCAAAAAGGAGTAAGCCAAGATTGTTTCCTTTAGCACTTCTTCTTCCGAAGAGTTTAACAAAGAATAAAATGCACCACTATTATTCCCTAGGTTTTTGAAATAAAGACTATCCGAAAGCATTTTCGAATATTTTATCTTCTTGTTTACAAAGTTGTTGTATTGTCGGAACAAGTAAGCACCCAATATTCCAAGGGCAATCAAACCTTGGTTTAGCGACGTTTTGCTGTTTAGTAAATCGATTGTTTCTCCAGATTGAACGGCCGATTGCATTTTAATCAGCGCTGGAATCACTTTGGCACTCAATAACGAAAGACCCCCCACAAGACCCGGAATCCACAATAGCAGTTTGTCGGTCGTGGACATCATCGGTAGTGCATTTGGGAAAATAGTTTCAACATCGTTTTTGGGAACACGTTTGAAGATTTTCAATACGATAGCGCCAGGATCAATCGGCATTTTGTTCGAACGGATTTTCTTTTCCTTATAATAATCGGCATCGTGGTAATTAAGGTAAATCATCACGCGATCATAGTATTCGATTTCGATTTCCTTCTTCCAAAAAAAGTATTTGGTGACCGTTTCTTTTGCTTTATGTTGGCCTCGTACATACAATCCGTACTCTTTATAATCTGCAATGTTAATGTCTAATTTCAAACCAATCAAATCCGAATCTTGGAAAGCCTTATCCAAAGTTTCCTGATCCACACGGCTATAATTGCCACGATCCAAAACTTTAAGCAGCGTTTCCTTGAAAACCGAAATATCACTTTTGCCTATAAAAGCCTCACGTTCTTTTGGATTAATATCCGGATCGAACAAAGCGTAGTTTTTTTTCAAACTACGGATTAGGTTAAAAGCTTCATAGTGGAAATAATGCTCAATGATATCGAATAGCTTTTTGAAATCCTCGGCCTGTTTTTCATCTCCTGCATATTCAGCCAGTTGTTCTTCGAGCAAGAATTCCTTATCAAATGGGATATAGTGTTCAAGTTTCATATTGAATTCGGGGCTTTAAAGAGATTTTTTTTGTAAGTCCTGCAAAGGTAAAGCACAAATGTCAAAGTATTAGTAACTATTGATCCAATTCTAATTTAAAAAATATTGAATTGCCTCCAGCTTTGAATTGCCTCCAGCTTTAGCTGGAGGAATAAAATTGGAGACAGTATGAAATGGCTTTAGCCAAAACCGAACCCTTTTGGCTAAAGCCAATTTGATATTTATTCCTTTTTCTCCAGCTAAAGCTGGAGGCAATTTAAAGTCGTTAATGAACTGAATAGTTTTTTATTTTTCAGTATCAATTTTTCTACGCTTTCAATAATTATAATAAGAAGGAGCGAAAGAATAGGCTTTATCAGGAAGTATGGGTTCCTGCTGTCAGCTGTATTCCTCGCAGAAAAAGCTCGGGATGCCGCTTCCATCAGGGCTAAAGAGGGGGCAAAGGGTGATTTTTTGGAAAAAAACTTAACTCAAAAAAACAAAAAACCACCCAAAATCAAATTTCAGGTGGTTTTTACAAAGTTTTAAAAATTTATATTTCAGTAGCCTGAGCATTTCTTCTATCTCGTAACCAATACTTGGTTCTCTTAACCAAATAGAACATTACAGGGACCATTATTAAAGTTAATACCGTGGCGTAAGTCAACCCGAAGATGATCGTCCAAGCCAATGGTCCCCAGAAAATTACGTTGTCCCCACCCATGAAAATGTGCGGATTCAAGTCGGTTATCAAAGAGAAGAAGTCAAAATTCAGTCCGATGGCCAGCGGAATTAATCCCAATACTGCGGTTAATGCAGTCAGTAATACGGGACGCAACCTTGATTTACCGGACTCGATAATCACTTCCTTGATTTCTTCTATTGTTAAATCGTCGTGGCTTTCGAGATGGTTATCGGCTACTTTTTTGTCCAATAATAAAACAAAGAAGTCCATTAATACGATTCCGTTCTTCACGACAATACCTGCTAGCGAAATAATTCCCATCATGGTCATCAGAATCACGAAATCCATGTTGGCAATCACGTAACCGTAAAACACCCCACTGAAACTCAGTATTACTGTAAACAAAATTACCATCGTTTTGGAAACCGAATTAAATTGCAACACGATAATAATAGTGATTCCGGCCAAAGCCAAAAACAAGGCGTACATCAGGAAGCTTTGGTTTTTGCCTTGTTCTTCCTGTACTCCTGAGAAGGAATAGGTAACTGTTTTTGGCAATTGATAGCCTTTTAAATCAGCTGCAATTTGTTTGGTGATTTCATCCCCGTTATAACCTGTCAAGACGTTGGAATAAACCGTCATGATACGTTTTTGGTTTTTTCTTTTGATTTGGTTGTATGTGGTGGTTTTCTCTGTTTCAGAAACAGCAGAAATAGGTACTTGCATCATTTGACCATTGTTCTGGTTTCGGAACGTCAAGGACTGATTGAATAATATGTTTTCGTTCTTGCGTTGGTCATCCTGCATACGCATGGTGATGTTATAATCGTCATCGCCTTCTTTGTATGTCGAAATTTCCTGTCCATATACGGAACGGCGTAAATTGAATCCCAATTGTCCTGTTGAAACACCTAAACTTCCAGCGCTTACACGATCCACTTTTACTTCAAGTTCCGGACTTTCTTTGTTGACATCAATGCTTAATCTTTCGATTCCAGGAATGTTTTTAGTATTGATAAAAGTGATCATTTTGTCAGCTTCTTTCAGCATTTCGTCATAATCAATCCCTGTCAGCTGAATACTGATTGGGTATCCTGCCGGAGGTCCATTGGCATCTTTTTCAACCGTTACGGTAGCTCCTGCGATTGCTTTTACTTTGCCCCTGATTTCTTCCAAGATATCGGCGGTGTTGATTCCTCTTCTGAATTTAAACTCGGAGAAATTCACCGTCACTTTTCCTTTGAAAGGGGTTTCAGAAGCCGATCCTGCATCCACGTTTGGATTTCCAGCTCCAACACCTACTTGCGATACGATTGATTCGGCCAAGAAATTTTTGTTGGTTTTTGGATCTACGTATTTGTTCAAAACTTCAATAACCTGTTTTTCCACAAATAGGGTAGCCTTATTGGTCTTTTCAATATCGGTTCCTTGTGGGTATTCAATGTAGGCGATTACCTGATTCGGGATGTTGTCCGGGAAAAATAATACTTTTCTAGGGAATATTCCCAAAAGGATGAAAGAGAAAAATAACAGACCGATAATTCCGGCCAATGCAAACCAAGCTGTTCTTCCATTTAAAATTTTAGCCAAAAAGGTTTTGTACTTGTCTTCCATTCTCGGGAAAAAGCTGTGTTGGAAATCTTGAGTCCATTGGTACAATTTTAATTTGTACAACCACATCAAACCAAGGGAGATGATAGCCAAGTGACCAATTGCTTTTGCCAATTTAGAATCATAAATATTGCCTAGAAGAACAAAAATAACAGCTATAATTGTAAAAATGATAGAATACGTTTTTGCTGATTTTTTGGTAACGTTTTTGTCCTCAATATCCATTGATCCTCCAGTCATTGCTGCATTGACAACCATTGCGACGAATAAAGAGGCAGTAAGCGTAACGGTCAGGGTCATTGGGAAATATTTCATGAATTTACCCATAGTTCCAGGCCATAAGGCAAAAGGCAAGAAAGCCATCAATGTAGTAGCGGTAGAGGAGATTACCGGCCAAGCGATTTCACCAATACCTATTTTTGAGGCTTCCACTCTCGGTAGTCCTTTTTTCATATTGGCAAATACATTGTCCACCACAACAATTCCATCATCAACTAACATACCCAGTCCCATTACCAATCCGAAAAGAACCATGGTGTTAAGGGTTAATCCAAATGCCGATAGTATACTGAACGCCATTAACATCGATAAAGGAATGGCAGCTCCCACAAACAAAGAGTTTCTAAGTCCCATCGTAAACATCAATACTATCATTACCAGTACAATACCGAATATGATATGGTTGGACAATTCGTCAACTTGGTGTTCTACGCGAGAAGATTGATCGTTTGTCAATTCAATTTTTAGATTGGATGGCAAATACGATTCTTTGGCTTTTTCTATTCTTTCTTTTACCTGTTCAATAGCGGAAATCATGTTTTGATTGGAACGTTTTTTTACGCTCAACATCACTACTTCAGTTCCTTTTTCACGGGCATAGGTTGTTTTTTCTTTTTCCTTGAAATTGACTACGGCGATGTCTTTCAGGTAAACGGTTCCTCCATTGTGTTTAACAATTATGTCTTCGAGTTCTTTCGGGTCTGTGATTTCGCCCACAATTCTGATGTTGTTTCTGGATCCCTGAGAAATTAAATTCCCTCCAGACAGTGTCATGTTTTCGTATTTCACTGCATTTTGTATGTCGTCAAAAGAAACTTGGGCAGCCGTCATTTTGAAAATGTCAACGGCAATTTCCACTTCTTTGTCATCAACACCCAAAATGTCCACTTTTTTTACTTCAGGAATTTCTTCAATATCGTCTTGAAGCAATTCTCCGTATTTTTTAAGTTGTTGGGTGGTGTAGTTTCCTTGTAAATTGATGTTCAGAATTGGAACTTCTTCCGAAATGTTCAAATCAAATACACTCGGCTCAACTTTACTTCCATTGTCAAGATTAGGCCAATCCGTATCTGCTTTTACGATATCTACTTTATCCTTAATTCGTGATTTGGCAATTTCTATGGTGATTTTGTCTTCAAACTCAACGATTATCATTCCATAATCTTGAAAGGAACTGGACGTAATTTTATCTACACCACTGATGTTTTTTATTTCCTTCTCAAGTGGCTTAACAATTAATTTCTCTACGTCCTCGGCTGAGTTTCCAGGGAAAACTGAGGAGATGTAAATTTTGTTTTCTATAATTTCCGGAAAATCCTCTCGAGGCATCGTAACATAGGCAATGACTCCAGTGATTACAATCAATAGAGTCAAGATGTATACTGTAACGCGATTTTCGACAGCCCAACTTGATATTCCGAATTCTTTACTTTGATGGCTCATTTAATTTATGATTTGAGATTAACGATTTTAGATTTTTGATGTATGTTTCGTAATCAATATGATATGAGATTTGTTAATGTGAATAACGATTGCAGGCAGCAAAATCTGCAATCTAAAATCGTTAGTCATCAATCTAAAATCTTTAAAAGTTAAGTTTCATCCCGTCTGAAATAGTATTCATGCCCTCGGTAACTATTATTGCATCAGAATCTAGACCGCTTAAAATTTCGGTTTCATTATCCGAAGACTGCCCTGTTTTAACTATCGCTTTTTTGGCTATGCCTGTTTTTCCGTTGGAGTTGATTACCGTATAAACAAAACTGTTTTTCTTGGCATCTTGCTGAATAATATTGGTTGGCACAACCACAGCATTTTCGCTTACATAATCAATCACTTTCAACTTGGCGACTTGGTTAGGGCGTAATAAATTTTCTGGATTGGGAACACTAACTTCGATTCCGAAACTTCGGTTGTTTGGATTGATGAAATTACCTATTTGACGCACTTTTCCTTTGTAGGTTTTGCCCAATGAGGTTAAGTACACATCCACTTCGGTGCCGATTTTTAGTTTTCCGATATACGTTTCCGGAATAGAAGTAGAAACATACATATTTCCAAGATTCACGATTCGCATCAATCCTTGAGGGCTTGCGGCAACTACTTCTCCTTTTTCCACAAAAACTTCGTCAATAGTTCCTGAAAATGGCGCTCTGATTACTGTTTTAGCAATTTGTGCTTTGATTTGAGCTACTGCTTTTTGTGCTGAAATCATTTGGGCTTGAGCTTGAAGGTATTGAATTTCAGAACCAATTTTTTGATTCCATAGGTTTTTTTGACGCTCAAAAGTAGTTTTGGCAAGCGAATATTGATTTTCGGCACTAGCTAATTGCTGACTCATCCCGCCATCATCCGTGCGTCCTAAAACCTGTCCTTTGCTTACTTTTTGTCCCGCTTTTACGTTCAATTCCACTAAGTTTCCTGGGAATTCAGGTTGTACCAATACATTTTCATTGGTATTAATGCTTCCCTGTATCTCAATATAGTGGTTAAATGTGGTGTCTTTCAATTTTATGGCAGTGACCAATGCTATGACTTCCTTATTTACGTCCAAGGTTGCCAATGCTTCGTCTATTTGTTCAAGCTGTAATTGCAGTTCGGCTTTTTTTGCAGTTATTGCTTTTACATCTTTGGAGGCTATAATGGCGTCAACCGATTGATTTTTTTCGGATGAATTACAGGCAATCAATACAATTGAAAGGGCGGTTAGGATTATTATCTTTTTCATTTTTTTATATTTAATGGGAGTCATTATTTAGTGGTGATTTTTTCTAGACTGGCTTTTTTGTTGATGATGTTAACCATCGTTTGCAAGTACTTTTGTTGAGCGGTATACAATTGACGTTGGGCATCATTGAAATCAAAGCTGGTTGAAAGTCCTTCGGTAAATTTAATTTGTTGCTTTTTCTCAATTCTTTCTGCCAGATTCAAATTGCTTTTTGCTGTTTCATAATCGGCGATGCTGTATTCATATTCGCTTTTTGCCGTAGCATATTGCAATTTCAATTTTTGTTCGGTTTCGCTTAACACCGTTTTTGCTTGATCCAAAGCAATTTTTGCTTGCTGTGTTCTGGAACTTCTGGCCAAACTGCTGAAAATAGGAACATTCAAATTAACTCCAATATTCGAATAATTGAACCAGTTTTGATGTTGTGTAAAAAATTGGAATTCATCTTTAAAAGCAGTGTATCCAAAATTAAAATTGGCGGCCAATGAAGGCAGGGCCTTGCTTCTTTCAAGTTTATATTCCAATGTTCTTTGCTCTTCAAAATTGGTGGCTATTCTATAATCGATATTATTGTTTACGTCAAATTCTGTATTTGAAAAAGATAGATCCATATTTTGGATGGTCAGAATATCCAATTTATCGGTTAATGTGATTTGGTCATTAATGTCAATACCCAAATTAATTTTCAGCATTTTGTAGGTGATGTCCAATAAACGCTTATTGTAGTTTAAGGTACTTTCCAATGATGACAACGTGATTTGCAGTTGCTCAACGCTTTCTTCTTCGATTAAACCATTTTTGTAAATGGCTTTAGTGTCGTTTAATGTTTTTTGTAAGGAAGCGATGTTTTTTTCTAGAATTACTATGTTTTCTTGAGCCAATAAAACATTGCCATAAGAGTTGATCACCATTTCCTTGATGTCAATATTTGATCTTTTTTTTGCATTTTCATAATAGGCCAGATAGGTTTTGGAAGCCTGAAGTGCCACTATATAAGAACCGTCAAAAATAAGCTGACTCAAAGTGGAACGAGCAACCATATTGTACTTGGTTCCAAAAGCTACTTCGGCATAAGTTCCGGGTTCTCCACCAAAGAATTCGGCAGGAACAACTGATTTTTGTAACACAAAATTATCGGTAAAATCCACGCCGGCGTTAAGTTGAGGCAACCCCATTGCAGTAGTCTCCCATTTTTTTTCTTTGGCAGCTTCGATATCGCGACCTGAATTGATAGCTGAGTAATTATTTTCGAGAGCATGGTCTATGGCTTGCTGTAATGTAAAGTTGTAACTCTTAGCCGAGTCCTGTGCATTGACGCTCAAAGCCAAAAAGGTAAGGGTTAGAATGAATATATTCTTCATTATATATTGGTTTTAAGTAATTGTTTTTCAAGTTCGACTATTCCTTTTGGTGTTGCCATCGCTCTGGTGTGGTATTCCAGTGCCTGTAATTCCAGTTTTGTCGATTCTCTTTCGGAAATAGTGTTCTCCTTGATGCTAAAAATTAACGAGTAATAAAATTTTACATAGACATCAATATTCAGGTCATTTCGGTATAAATCTTGTTGAATCCCTTTTTCTATATTTTGTTTGAAACACATATTACATTCTTCCAATTCTCTGTTCATTACCTTTTGATAGATTTCCGGATAATGTTTTTTTAATTGATATAATGGAGAAGTATCTGTGGACTGAAACATTTCTTTGAACCTTTTTCGAATTTCAAAATTCTCTTCAATCGCATTGTGATCTTTGGCAACAATGGTATTTATAACTTCATGAACAGTTTTGTGAACCATTTCCGTGCTTTCTTCGATCAATATTTCTTTGTTGCAAAAATATTTGTAAATCGTTTTTTTGGAAATACACATTTCACCGGCGATATCATCCATAGTGACGCTTTTAAAACCAAGTTTTAAAAATAAATCACTTGCTTTGGATATGATTTTATCTTTCATTTCGTGCAGTATGTGGTTGTAGGTTAGTTGATTAGTGTAAAAGTATGAAAGAAATATATTCCGTCAAATGGGATTTCTATCAATTTTATTGATGAACGAATTCTAAATTGGCTATTAGTTTAATATCAGAACCAACTGCGTATCCTCCATTATTGAAATAGGTATTATAATTCAGCCCAAAATCCTTTCGGTTGATGTTTCCAGTAATTTCAAATGATGCTTTTTGAACTCCATTGTAGTTGTTGTAACCAATGAATTCGGTGTCCAATTCCACTTCTTTTGTAATGTTTTTGATCGTCAAATGTCCTTTTAGGAAATTGATGTTTTTATTTATTTTTTGAAAAGAAGTCGATTTGAACTGAATAACTGGTGTTTCATCATAGTCAAAAAAGTCGATTAATTTCAAATCAGAGTTTTTGCTTTTGTCGTTCGCTTTCAATGAAAATTCAATTGAGGCATCTTCGACTTCGTTGTTTTGTATGGCAACGTGTCCTTTAAAATTATTTTTGGATCCAGACATGTAGTCAATCAATGAATGTCTCGTCTTTATCAATACGTCTGATTCGTTAGAATCAATTTCCCATTCGTTTTTCATGTTTTCTGATTTTTGTAATAATTTTGTAATGCAAATATATATAAGGAAACTTTATAAACAAAATAAGTTTCCGTTGTTTTATTTCGATTGTGCTAAAAATTAAGCAATTAGCTTTTTATTGCTACAACTCAAAATTTATTTGTGACTATTATTTCTTATATTTGAAGGAGAAGACAATAACGCTTTTTTTAGACTAAACTACCCAAATTGCGGTGGATTAGAGTGATTTTATAAGACCTATAAACGAGTTTGTGTTCATTGTAAGATGTTCGCAAATAACCAGCAACTAATGACAATTATAGACAAGATATGAGAAAGATAATTGCAGCAATCAATATGACACTTGACGGGTTTTGTGATCATACGGCAATACTGCCAGATGAAGAAATACATCAACATTATACTGAATTATTAAGATACGGGGATGCGATTCTATACGGTAGAATAACCTATCAACTTATGCAATATTGGCAAACTCTGATTAAAAATCCTTCAGGTGAAAAATCAATGGATGACTTTGCTATGGCTATTGACAAAATTCCAAAAATTGTCTTTTCCCATACGTTGAAAAATACAGATTGGGACAGCGCAAAATTGTCAAATCAAACAATTGAAGAAGAAGTTTTAGAACTCAAACAACAATCGGGTGCAGCCATTTTTGTTGGCAGTCGGAGTTTAATTATACAGCTAATGAAACTTAATTTGATTGATGAATATCAATTTTGTGTTCACCCTGTTATAGCGGGAGGTGGTTTGCCGTTATTTGAAAACATGAACGATAGGTCTGTTTTTAAACTCATAAAGACTAAAGCCTTTAGTGGTGGTGCAGTAATCCTTTACTACGAACCGAAAAGCGAATAAGAATAACGAACCACTAACAGAGTTTTGATGTAAATGAGGGTGAAGTGCTACTATTAAATTGGGTTAGGACAGCAATAAACGTACAGCTTCCATGATTGCTACATTCGCGTACATTGACAATGTATTTACTGATTAAAATTCAAATTATAATAATCATGAGAAAAATAATTGTTTTGTCATTTATTTCATTAGATGGAGTAATGCAGGCACCCGGTGGACCTGAGGAAGATCCATCAGAAGGCTTTAAATTTGGTGGTTGGAGCGCACCGTATGATGATGAAGTTGGTGGTGAGGCGGTTCAAAAAGAGTTGGAACAGCCTGTAGATTATCTTTTGGGCAGGAAAACATTTGAAATTTGGGAAGCCTACTGGCCAGGACACACGGAATATTGGCCTGGTATTAATGATGGTACAAAATATGTGCTGTCCAATACCGTTACAGCATCAGACTGGAAAAACACTGTATTTATCGAAAGTTTGGAAGATATAAAAATGCTCAAAAATTCAGAGGGTTCTGATATCCAAGTTTGGGGCAGCAGTAAACTCGTTCAATTGTTACTTAAGAATGATTTGGTGGACGAACTCAGCCTCAAAATTCACCCATTGATTCTTGGCGCAGGAAAAAAAATGTTTGACGATGGCTCGATTCCGGCAGCCTATACTCTAACAAAGAGTTTGGTTACGCCGACCGGAGTAATTTTAGCCAATTACAAACGAGTTGGAGAAGTCAAAACCGGTACTATGGGAGTTTAAGAGAGATGAAATTTAAAAGAACTATTTTTTACAACACAAAAAATAAAAATTAAAAAATGGCAACAACAGAAATATTTTTAAAAATGACATTCGACAGATGGAATGGATCCATTAAAAACTGCGATGCAATTCTCAGTAGCTTAACTGACGAAACCTTACTAAAAGAAATTGCACCAGGCAAAAACAGAGGGATTTATTTATTGGGACATTTAATTGCAGTACACTATGAAATGTTGATATTATTGGATATGGGCGAAAAGATTTATCCCGAATTGTATGAGCCGTTTATTAAATCGCCTGACAAAGCAGTAACGCAAGTTCCAACTGCAGCAGAATTGAGAAGTTTTTGGACCAAACAATGCGAAGTGCTAAAACAAAAATTTGACAGTTTGAAACCCGAAGAATGGTTTGAAAAACATACTGCAGTATCTGCTGAAGATTTTAAAAAGGAACCACATCGTAATAAGTTAAATATCATCATCACTAGAACATCCCATTTGCAATACCATTCAGGTCAACTAGTATTGCTTAAATAAATTTAAAAAATAGAAATTATGGCACTTATCAATCCTCACGTTAACTTCAACGGAAATGCCGAAGAAGCATTCAATTTTTACAAATCAGTATTTGGCGGAGAGTTCAAAAGAATTGTTCGGTTTAAAGATATATCAAATGCTGATTACCCGGTACCAGAAAAGGAAGCCAATAAAATAATGCACATTGCTTTATCTATTGGCCAAAATTTTTTAATGGGCAATGACGTTCCGGAAATTATGGGTCGGGTAAATGAAAATGAAAATAGATCTAAAATATGTATTATGGTTGAAAGTCGTGAAGAAGCAGACAAGCTGTTCAACGGACTTTCAGAAGGCGGAAATATTGAAGTGCCTATTGAAGATAGTCCTTGGGGTTCTTATTTTGGGATGTTTAGAGATAAATACGGCATTGAATGGATGATAGATTTTGTCTCTAAAACCTAACCTGCAGCATCGCACAAACGAATTAAATCTGCATTATCGGGACATTCTAATAAAAGTAAATTATGATAGAAATTCTATTGAAGAACAAAGAAATTATCAAAGTAAATAGGCCTAGTGAAATTCTAGATCAGAATTTGGATTTTCATGTAATGCAATTCATTGATTATACAGATGAGGAAATAAACTGGGTTGAGGATAAGTTTGGAGTCGATTTTTCGGTAATGAAGCATTATGAAGATATCGAGATCAGTTCTCACTTTTTGTCAAATGATAATGAAGTATCCTTTCACATTTCAATTCCTTATTACGACGAGGATAAAAAATTGATTGAATCACCCGTTTTCTTTATAATTTCTTCCAAAGGTCTTTTTTTCTTTTCGAACTCGGGAGTCGATCTTTTTTTCAATAAAACATATTCATACAAATTTTCGCAATTACAGCAATTATCAGACACAAAGACTATTTTAAAGTTCCAGATTGAATTCATTTCCGACTATTTTGCTGATATTACGGAGAGTGAAACCAAAAAAGTTAAGGCTCTCGCGAGTATCATCTTATTAGAGAAAAAATTCTCTGCAGAAGTTATGGATCTTATCACAAGATATAATTTCAACAACTTGCTCCTAAAAGAATGTTTACTTGAAACTACCCGAGTTTTTAACTTGTATAAGAAAAGTTCTTGGCAGCAAAAAAATGATATAAAAGAAACCATTGAATCGGAGCTCAATGACTTATCTGTAGTTTCGGATTACATCCAATTTAATTTTGACCGCTTAGATGATCTAAAGGAAAATGTTTCAAATAAAATTGATTTGGAACAAAATCATATTTTCAAAATGCTTACCGTTGTTACGGTCTGTATCTCTCTGCCAACATTTATTGCGGGACTTTATGGGATGAACTTTGAAAATATGCCAGAGCTTCAAGCGCCTTTGGGTTATCCTTTAGCAGTAATTGCAATGATATTTGCGGCAGCCTTGCCTTATATCTATTTTAAGAGAAAGAAATGGTTATAAGTTATTTTGAATTGAAAGCATGAATGCCGAACAAGAGTTTTTAGTCCCCACTCTTCGAAGTAGTAGTCTCTCCGAGCTCCGCAAAATCTCATGACTTTGCGTTTTTTACAAGTTCTTGTAAACTCAAAATAGGATAAAAGTCTCCCGACTTTTCCCGAAAACAGCATTGGTAAACCAATAAAAAAGGGCTTTCAAATATCTTGAAAGCCCTTTTTTTGAATTAGTAAGCAACCTATTTTAAACTGTATGCTTCGGATTGAAACCATCCTCGCTTAATTCTTTATGGTCATAATCGGCAACCATTTCGGCTTCATAATCGATTTTTTCACCTTTAGATAATTTGGCTTTGATTTTCTCCATGATTTCATAAATCACGGGAACAATAATCAAGGTTAGGAATAATGATGAAATCAATCCACCAATAATTACCCAAGCCAAACCGTTTTTCCATTCGGCACCAGCTCCAGAAGCCAATGCAATAGGGAACATACCGAAAACCATCGCAATTGTTGTCATCAAAATTGGACGTAAACGTGCGTGATTCGCTTGAATCAATGCAGTTCTGATGCTTTCACCAGCGGCTCTTCGTTGGTTGGTGTAATCCACAAGCATAATCGCATTTTTACACACCAGACCAATCAACATAATGATACCTAAAATGGTAAATATATTCAATGTATTATTCGTTAACGCCAATGCCAGCATCGCTCCAATAAACGAAAGTGGAATAGCAAACAATACCACAAACGGGTGCATAAAACTATCATATAAACCAACCATTACAAGGTAAACCAAGACAATAGCGGCCAATAAAGCGATTCCTAAAGTACCAAAACCTTCGCTTTGATTTTCTTGGTCACCACCCCAAATGTAATTTACTCCAACTGGTTTTTTAAGTTTGTCTAGTTTCGCTTGCCATTGTGTTACAATTGTTCCTGTTGGAACCCCAACGTTTTGACCTTGCACCGTTACCGAAGCAGATTTGTCACGACGTTCCAATTGGCTAGGTCCTGAACCTTCATTAATAGCAGCAAATTGAGACAATTTGATTTGTTGACCAGCATTGTTGATGAAAATTAGATTACTTACGTCAGTAATATTTTTTCTGTCAAAAGCATTGTATTTAATATTGATGTCATATTCGTATTCACCAGCTCTAAATTTACCATCAGTGTTACCGCTATAAGCAGTTTGCATAGTCATACCTACTGTTTGTAGAGTTAATCCTAATGCAGCCATTTTATCACGATCCACTTGTACATTGATTTCAGGATTTCCATCTTCAACGGTTAATTTAATTTCGGTTGTTCCAGGAATGGTGCGCAATTCAGCTTCGGCTAATTTGGCAAAAGCCATAGCAGCTTCAGTAGAAGGTCCTGTTACAATCAATCCAAGTTTTGCATTTTCGGCAGTACCCAAGATACCAACTGGAACTGTTTTTACTTTGGCTCCAACCAATACTTTTTCCAATTTACGTTTGATTTTTGCAGCATATACAGAAGCGTCATCTGTACGTTCTGCTTGGTCAATCATTTTTACGTCAATCTCCGCTTTGTATGCGGTAGCTTGTGCACCACCCATACCTTCACTGGTTTGTCCTACAGTTGTAATTTGTCTATGAACATACTCTTCGTTTTTCAAAAATGCTTCCGCTTTTTGAGTCATAAAGTTCGATTGTTCCAATGAAGCGTCTTTTGGCATTTCGATTTGAACTAAGAACTCCCCACTATCTGAAGAGGCAAAGAATTCTCCACCAATAAAACCACCACCCATTAATCCGATTGTTGATCCAAAAAACAAGACAAGTACAACAGCAATTGTTTTGAAATAATGATCCAAACACCAGTTTAATAATTCGGTAACCCAGTTTGTAAAACGAGTTAAGTAGCTTTCGAATCCAAGAATAGTTTTTCCGAACAAGTTTTTACCTTCAATGTGTTCCAATTTCCCAAAACGAGAAGACAACCACGGAATAATAGTAA
>DATEOV010000352.1:0-3738 GCA_035273645.1 Flavobacterium sp.
ACCGTCGATATTGCGATAATTTCTTTTTTATTCACTCTGCAAAAATCAGTATTGGGTAGCTGATTTAATAACGAGCCGAAATTGATGTTTTTAAGTATTAAAAGACTACCATCTGCAAGATGGACTTCCTTATCCCTACTATCTCCCAATGCCGTTTTGATATATTGAATCTGATCAAAATACAGCAATGATTTTCCCTTATCTGTATTCAAATGAATAAATTTCTTAGAAACATCCTGTTTATGAAATCTTTCCAGAGCCTTTGCAACTGCTTTCTCCAATCGTTCTTTCGTAACTGGTTTGGTGATATAATCTACTGCATCAATATCAAAAGCTTCGGCAGCATAATTTTTGTATGCTGTGGTAAAAATTACTAATTTATTTTGGAGCAAATTAGCCAAAGTCAGCCCATCTATTCCTGGCATTTCAATATCGGAAATACACAAATCAAAGTCGAGTTTGGGAACTTCATCCAGTAATTTTTGTGGATCGTTAAACGATTTTATAATTTCTAATTCTGGGATTTGCTCACAAAGCATTTTCAGATAAGTCAAACCCGGCAATTCATCGTCAAGCAGTAAACATTTGATTTTTGTATTCAAGAAGATTGATTTTTAAATGCGCAATATAAATGTCATTTTCGACAAATTTATCCAATTTGAACTGATTTTTGTAGATAATTTTCAATCGTTGTTCCAATGTCGTTGCACCAATTCCGCTTCGTTCTTTTTTCAATGCTTTTTTCTCTGAAATTTTATTGGAAACCGTCAAATAGAAACAATTATCCTTAAACTCAAACAGTATCGAAATAAAGGCATCGGCACTCTGCAGATCGGCGTGTTTAAATGCATTTTCAATCAGATCAATCGAAATCAATGGCGCCAGAAGATTTTGCTCGTACAGCTTTTCTCCCTCATTAATCTTAGTTTTCACTTTCAATTCAAAAAGCGGACTCACTTTAATTTTATTAATTTCAATAAGATTTAACGCAAACTGAATTTCTTCTTTTGGAGAAACAAACTTCTTTTGGCTTTCATACAAAATATAGTCCAAAACATTGGCCAATTTATCCAAAGCAAAATACGTTTGGTACGCATGCGATTGAATAGAATTGAGAATGTTTTTGAAAAGATGCGGATTGAGTTTGGATTCTAGTGTTTCCAACTGCAGATTATTTACTCTCATTTCGAGCAGACCAAACTGCTCTTCAGCGCTTTTTTTAGCTTTGCCAGATTCAATCAATCGATAAACAAGATAGCAAAGCACCACAACGAATACCAGAATAATTACCAGCAACACATAAATAATACTATTGTTTTCTTGGTCGCTATTCATTTTAGATTATAAATGATTAAAAAGGTTATTTACTTTTAATGAGACGACACAAACTTCAATCCAATTATAGATGAAATCAAAGTAAATAAAAAGAAAAGTCTCCAGAAAGTAGCTGGTTCCTTGAAAACAAAAATACCTACCAGAACCGTTCCAACTGCTCCTATTCCTGTCCATACTGCATAAGCAGTACCAATTGGCAGTGTTTGAGAAGCTTTATACAACAGCGCCATACTAATAGAAAGCGCTATAAAAAAACCAACCATCCACAAAGTAGAAGTCATCCCTGTAGTTTCTTTGGCCTTGCCCAAACAAGTTGCAAAACCTACTTCAAATAATCCTGCAATAATAAGTAAAATCCAGTTCATATTTAAGGTTTTATAATCAACACCGATGGCACTCCGCTTAACCAGCTTGAGCCAGCATCCAATAAGTCTTTCCAACTGTCCAAACTTACAATCATTAAATCTTGTTTTATCAAAAATTCATCGTAAAGAATGGATTCGTTATTTAAAATTACATTGCTAGGGAATTTTTGTTTCAAAGAGCCGATAGCGCTTGCAATAACAAAATTAGACTCGATGTGTCCTTTCATGTCCAAAAAGGTAACAGAAGTGTTGTTGTTATAAATTAATTTTTGAGCATAATCAATCAAAAAGGAATCTTCAGGGCAATTTATTGGAACAAAAACCTGATTTACTTCTTTTAAATCTTTGTCAATCAAAACTCCCAAAGGCATTTTAACTTTCAACACAATCTGCCTGGTTCTTTCATCAAATGGAGAATTGACAAACAACCCTTCTTTTCCAGTAAATTTATCCAATAATCTTTCGGGATTAATTATTCGGGAAGTAAATCCAATTACTTTGCCCAATAATGTTCCCTCAAAAATGGATTTCCCTAGACCAACCAGCAATAAATCATAATCTCCTTGATTTGCGATATCGATTATTTCTGACTCAACGTCAAGTGTTGCCTTGAAAACTGTTGTTATTTCCTGCTTCAAAATAACAGCTTCTTTCACAATTGGACTAAAGCTGCTCTTCTCTTTATCTTCCATATTAAAGGAATGCATTTCATCACTTAAAGATAAATGCAATGCAGTAATACTGACAGATTCATTTTGCTTTTTAACCAAACTGTGAGCTAATCGCAACAAAGATTTTCCTTTTTCATTATTCCCAAAAGAAATCAAAACCCTATACTTGCTTTGATCAATTTCTTCTTCATGATCAGAAGTATCGGTAGTTTTAAAAATATAATTAATTAAATCCAACGCAGGTCCTGTCATAAAAGTTGTTACCAATGCCATGATTACCATCATTGTAAAAACCTCGGAAGTAAGTACGCCAAGAGCCAATCCAATATTCAAAACAATCAATTCCATTAAACCTCTTGTATTCATCAAGGCTCCAATAATAAGGCTGTTTCTCCAGCTTTGCCCAACAAATTTGGCTGCCAAAGCGCTTCCAAAAAACTTACCTACAACAGCAACCATAATAATCAAGCCTGTTACTTTCCATAAATAAGGCTCATTAATTAACCCAATTTCGGTGCGTAATCCTGTGAATACAAAAAACAAAGGAAGCAGTAATATTACAGATACATCTTCAACTTTTGAAATAAAAACAGTTCTGAACTTAGGTACATCAGGCATAATGGCTCCCATCATAAAAGCACCAAATAATGCATGTATACCTATTAATTCGGTAGCATAAGAAGATATAATCAACAAGAGAAAAAAGATAGCAACAACAGGTTTGCTCAAACTGTCTTTGGAACCATATAGATCTCCTATTCGTTTCAAGAAAGGCTTCACCAGATAAATCATAATTATCACATAAAGTGCAGCCAATAAAATAATGTACATCGAACTTTCAAAAGTTCCTGCCTTTACAATAGCAATTACAACAGCAAGCAAACACCAAGCTGTAATATCATCGGCGGCGGCACAAGTAATGGCAATTGCTCCCAATTTAGTTTTGTGCATCCCTCTTTCCTGAACAATTCGCGCCAAAACAGGAAAAGCAGTAATACTCATGGCTATTCCCATAAACAAGGCAAAAGGCAAAAAAGCAATGCCTTCCGGTGCAAATCTAAAATAAACAAAATAAGCCAATCCTATTCCCAAAGCAAAAGGAATCACGATACTGGCGTGACTAATAACAATGGCATCTTTGGCCCTGTTTTGCAATACTTTCAAGTCGAGTTCCATACCTATGACGAACATAAAAAGTATCAATCCTATTTGGCTCAAAAACTGCAAATTTCCCAAAGAAGCAACGGGAAACAAGGTTTGGGAAAACTCGGGAAAATACAAGCCCAACAAGGAGGGTCCTAGAACAATTCCTGCAATGATTTCACCAATTACGGAAGGTTGTCCAATTTTCCTGAAAACCCAGCCAA
>DATEOV010000353.1:0-9583 GCA_035273645.1 Flavobacterium sp.
ATGATTCACAGTATCCGCATGGTGTGACTATTCCTCAGGATTTAAAAGAAAATGACATTGTTTTGATAGATACGGGTTGCCAATTGGAAGGCTATCTTTCGGATATTACAAGAACCTATGTATATGGAACACCAACTGAAAGACACCGAGAAATTTGGAATCTTGAAAAACAAACCCAACAAGCAGCCTTTGATGCAGCCCAAATTGGTGCTACCTGCGGATCTGTAGATGATGCAGCCCGTAAAGTTCTTGCTGCTGCAGGATTGAGTGGCGATTATCAATTGCCTGGATTACCTCATCGTGTGGGTCATGGAACCGGATTGGACATCCATGAACATCCTTATTTGGTAAGAGGAAACACTACTACACTACAAGAAGGAATGGTGGTTAGTAACGAACCCATGATTTGCATTCCGGGTGAATTTGGAATTCGCCATGAAGATCATTTTTACATGACCAAAGACGGTCCAAAATGGTTTACCACCCCAATGCATAGTATAGACAATCCGTTTGGATACTAACAAAATTGAATAAACAAAAAAAGAGGATGTCATAACTGACATTCTCTTTTTGGTTAAATAAAATTTCCTACTTTGCTCCTGCAGGAGAATATTCCATAATAAATTTTATGAATGTGTTTCCTAAATGTTGACCTGTTCCCTCTCCTTCGCTAATACTATGCGTACGATTTGGATAGATCATCAAATTGAACATTTTATCATATTTTACCAATTCATTTATAAGGACTTCTGCATTTTTATAATGCACGTTATCATCTCCTGTTCCATGAATATATAGCAGATTTCCTTTTAAGTTTTTGGCATATGTAACCGGAGATGCTTGTTTGTAAGCGGCTTCACTTTCGCTTGGCAATCCCATATAACGCTCCGTATAGATATTGTCATAAAAATGCTGATCAGTCACTGCTGCAATTGCCACACCCGTTTTGTAAATATCAGGGTACTGAAACAACAAGTTTAGGGTTACTGCTCCACCACCACTCCATCCATGCACCGCCACACGATCAGTATCGATGAAGTTCCATTTCAAAATTTCTTTGGCCGCCATCGCTTGATCACGAGTGTTAATTATTCCAATATTCTTGTAAATACATTTTCTCCATTCTGTTCCTTTCATAACTGGAGTTCCTCTGTTGTCAAGAGCAATTCCTATATAGCCTGCCGGCACCAAAGCAGCAATAAAGTCATTAAAATAAGGTTCATCATTGGCTACAGATGCCATTGGTTCTCCATAAACATAGAAAAAAACAGGGTATTTTTTTGTTGGATCAAAGTCCAATGGTTTTGCCATTATTCCGTCAAGCTCTACATTATCAATAGTCTTTACTTTAAACTTCTCTAATGAATAGTCTCTTTCTGGTTTTACAAAATTATCTTTCCCTAATGGAAATATCTTTTCATGATTTTTTAAAGCAACCAAACGCGTATTCCAATTGCGGTTGATATTTGAATTGGTGTGCTTTGCAAATGCTCCATCTGGAGAAAAAGTATAGGCATTAGTACCATCAAATTCGGCTGGTGTGGTGCGTTTTGTTTTTTTTGTGTCTAAATTCGTTTCATACAAATACCTTTGTGTGGCATCAGTTGGACTCGAAGAAGAATAAATAGTTTTAGTCTCTTTATTATAGGCTAAAAAATAAGAATCGAAACTATCTTTTGTGATTAGTTCTTTTTTCTTCCCATCCATGCTTATTTTATAAACATGCATCCAACCATCGGCATCAGAACTCCAAAGAAAAGATTTTCCGTTATCTACCAGTGTACATGAAAATCCATCATAAACACCAGATGATATATCAAAAACATCAATCCAAGCTTTTGATTTTTCTTGATAAATTACAGATGCATTACCCGTATTTGAGTTGCAATTGTAGATCGTCGCTTCATTTTGATGTCTGTTTAATTGCACTATCATTAATTCATTTTTACCGATCCATTCCATTCTTGGCAAATAATTGTTATCTGCATCTCCTGGAATTGCTAACCAATTTGTTTTTTCGGAAGCTATATCAATGACACCAATTTTCACTGAAGATGGTTTTTCGCCCGCTTTTGGATATTCAACTGGAACCACATAAGAATACAATGAATCTGTATTATTGATCATCAAATGGTATTTAGTATCGGTAGCATCCACTCGCCAAAAAGCAATACTACTCCCGTCAGGACTCCATCTGAAACCATCTCTGCAGCTTAGTTCTTCTTCATAAACCCAATCAAAAGTTCCATTAATTATTTTAGCCGTTCCGTCTTTCGTTAATGGTTTAATTGCATGTGATTGTAAATTCTCTATATATATATTGTGTTTAGAAACGTAAGCAACATTCATATTATCATTGGAAAACTTAGCAAACATCAGCGAAGAAGCATCTAATCCTTTTCCTAATTGATAGCCCTTTCCTGTTGCAAGATCGAAATACCAATAATCGCCTTTGGTATTCGCACGCCAAACTTTTTTGGAATTCGTGTAAATCAACACTTTAGTCTTAGTGGCATTCCAAACTAACTTTTCAATTTTCCCTTGAAAACCCGAAGCTTTCATTTGGTCTTTTGTCAAAACTATTTTGTTTTCTGTTAGTTTTTTGGCATCATAAACTGCAATATTATCTTGTTCATTCACCCAAAAAGAATGGGATTCTGGCAACCAGTTTAGTTTATCAATATTGATGGTGTTTTGCGCAAACATGGTTTGGGCAAAAAGATAAAAAATAAGGAAAATCTTTTTCATGCGTTTATATGGTCTTGGTTAATAATACAAAAACTGGTTTAATAAGTTTATTCTCTTTGATGTTCTTTTTTAGTCCTAAAAAAACATAAAATGTTACATTATCTATTGTTTTATTAACAACTCAATCTCATCCATTTCAATAGGCATCCCTTCTGTCAAATTGATATTTCCATCTTCGGTAAGCAGGTAATCATTTTCCAAACGACATCCTATTCCTTCTTCCCTAATATAAATTCCAGGTTCACAGGTGAGCACCATACCTTTTTCAAATGGACGGGAATACAAACCAACATCATGTATATCCAATCCCAAATGATGTGCCGTTCCATGCATAAAATATTTTTTGTAGGCTGGAGCATCAGGGTTCTGATTTGCAATCTCATCTAACGTTAGCAATCCAAGTCCTATCAGCTCTTTTTCTATCAAGGAAGCCATTTGTTTTTCATAATCACTTGACAATACACCTGGTTTTAATAATTTTGATCCCTCTTTCAAACAGTTTAAAACTGCCTGATAAACTTCACGCTGACGAGAAGAAAATTTTCCGTTTACCGGAAAGCATCTAGTTGTGTCCGAGTTATAATTACCATAACAAACTCCAAAATCCACCAAAACCATTTCCCCCTCTTTACAAATACCATCGTTAGAATTGTAATGCAAAGCACAGGCGTTTTTTCCCGAAGCCACAATCGGTTTGAAGGCATGTCGCGTTCCTCCGTTTTTAATCACTTCGTAAATAAGTTCCGCCTCCAATTCGTATTCTTTACAATTGGGTTTTGCGGCTTTCAAAAGATTTTTGAATCCTTGTATACTTATTGCAGTTGCTTTCTTGATGAGCTTTACCTCTTCATCCGATTTTATGGGTCTGAGCTCACGCGTTATCTTGGCCACTCGTTCGTACTGATGTAAAGGATATTTTTCTTTACACCATTGAATCATCCGATCTTGTCTGGTGGTCATTTCAAAAGTAGTTCTTTTTATATGCTCATTATGTCCTAAATAAAAAGTATCAGCTTCAAAAGCAAAAAGTTGTAATGTCTTTTCGAATTCATGAATCCATTTTACATTTTTAATGCCCGAAATTTGAAAAGCTTCTTCTTTGTTTAGAAAATCACCATCCCAAATCTTGCTGTGTTCCGTTACTTCTTTTATAAAAAGAATCTCTCTGTTTTCTTCCTTAAAAGCATTAGGATATAATACTAAAATGGTTTCGTCTTGGTCAATTCCGGTGAGATAAAACAAATCATTGTTTTGAGCAAAACCCATCACGTCATCGGCATTGGTAGGCATGACATCATTGGATGTGAGAATCGCAATGCTGCTGTTTTTTAGTTTTTCTGAAAAACGTTGTCTATTTTCTATAAATAAGGAAGAATTTATTTTATCGTATCGCATCGTTTATAATTGAAACATTTGAGTATTAACCGAAGTAGTTTTATTTGAAATAATTTCTGTTACTATTTTTCCTGTTGCCGGTGCCAGACTCAATCCCATCATGGCATGTCCGGTAGCCAATACCAAATTTAATACTTTTTTATCTCTCGCAATGATTGGTAATCCCGAAGGTGTACAGGGTCTAAAACCAAACCAAGTATCCTTTTCTTCTGGTCTGCTAATTTTTAAATCGGGATAAAATTCATTGATGCTGTTCACAATACCCTGAAGTCTATTTTGATTTATTTTCAAATCATTGGTATGGGTAATCTCCATTGTTCCACCAAAACGAATATCAGTACTCATAGGGGTAACAGCTACTTTTCCTTCGCATAAAATAGACGGAATTGAAGGTTTTTCGGCTCTGTTATTCAATGTAAAACTATAGCCTTTTCCTGGTAATATGGAAATATTTATATCTAGTTTCTTGGCTATCTCAGGACTCCAAGATCCAGAAGACAAAACAACCTCATCTGTTGGAAAATCCCCTTTGTCGGTAATTATTTCAGTAATCCGATTATTTTTTATTCTAAAATCTTTTACCAAAGTATTTGTATGCACCACAACATTCATACGTTGCAGTTCCTCTTTGATAAACTGCATGAACTTTTGGGGATACAAATGGGCATCACTTTTATAATGCACACCTCCAACAACATTGGTTCTAGTTCCTGTTTCCAATTTTGAAACGGCTTCCTTAGAAAGAAAATCCACCTCTAGTCCCAAACGTTGCGCTTCCTTTCCCTCATGTTCTATTTCTTCAGCTACTTTATCTGTTTTATAAAGCATTAATAATCCTTTTTCTTCATAGAAAAAAGAATGCTTTTCACGATCTAAGTCCTGAAATAATTCCTTACTCAGCAAAGCCAAATCTCTAAGTGCCGGCATTGATTTCTCCACATGTTGAGGCGTAGCATTCTTGTAGAACTGTAATCCCCATTT
This sequence comes from Flavobacterium sp., assembly GCA_035273645.1. Classification (GTDB taxonomy): domain Bacteria; phylum Bacteroidota; class Bacteroidia; order Flavobacteriales; family Flavobacteriaceae; genus Flavobacterium. The sequence goes on from DATEOV010000353.1 coordinate 5,125, forward strand.
TATCAAATCGTAACTTAATCTTGGTTTTACATAAAATGGACTCTGACTGTCAAACATCCACTTCATCCCTTGTGCAATCATGCCCGGTTGTGCCATCGGAATAATATGTGAAGGAACAATCATTCCCGCATTTCCGTAGGAACAACCATCAGTCATGTTCGATTTATCAAAAACAACTACTTCATATCCTTCTTTGGCTAGATAATATGCAGAACATAACCCTACTATTCCTCCTCCTATTACACTTACTTTCTTCATTATAAATACAATATAATTTTAAATATTCAATTAAATTACTTGAAAACCAAATGCATATGGATCATCCTCGTCATCAATGATAATGTTATTATACCCATACACTTTTGCCCATCCTTGAATACTTGGAACAATCGCCTTTATGTTTCCTATTGAAGTTTCTTCAACAACCCTACCAATAAATTTACTGCCGATATAGCTTTCATGAATGTAATCTTCTCCTTTTTTCAACTTCCCTTTGGCGTGAAGCTGAGCCAATCTAGCAGAAGTTCCAGTTCCACAGGGAGAACGATCAATGGCTTTGTCGCCATAAAAAACAGCATTTCTGCCTGAAGATGCTGGATCTAAAGGATCTCCTGTCCAAAGCATATGACTCACATCACGAATGGTATCATTTTCAGGATGAATAAATAGATTTGGATATTTTTCGTTGATTCGTTTGCGAACTTCCTGACTGTATTGCACAATTTTGCCAGCAGTAAAATCCTGTACTCCCGAAAAGTTTTTTTGTGGATCCACAATTGCATAATAATTTCCACCATAAGCCACATCAAACGTAATTTCGCCCAAATCTGGGCAATCAACAATCAATCCTTCGGCAGCCAAATACGATTTTACATTCGTCAAACGAACCCAGTCCACTTTTTTACCAGTTTGTTGGTACTCTATCTGAACCAATCCCGCCGGAGCTTCCATTCGTATTTTTCCAGGAACTTTTGGAGTAACTAACCCTTCTTCTATAGCGATAGTGATTGTACCAATTGTTCCGTGTCCGCACATAGGCAAACAACCAGAGGTTTCTATAAAAAGTATTCCAAAATCATTTTCTGGGTTACTTGGCGGATAAAGAATACTCCCACTCATCATATCGTGACCACGAGGCTCGAACATTAATCCTTTCCGAATCCAATCGTATTCTTTGAGAAAATGTTGTCGTTTCTCACTCATATTCTCCCCGATAAGATTTGGACCTCCACCAGCAACTACTCTCACAGGGTTTCCACAGGTATGTGCATCTACGCAAAAAAAAGTTTTTCTAGACATTACAGGATAGGTAAAGAGGTTTGTATTGTATTAACTGATCTCGAAATTCCCAGCGGATTTTCGTTTTTCAATTCTAAAGGTAATAACTTATCAGGCCAGTTTTGATAACTAAAAGGTCTAACCCAACGCTTCACTGCATGGATTCCAACTGCTGTAAATCTTGAATCTGAAGAAGCTGGATATGGACCACCGTGAATCATCGATGGACAAACTTCGACACCAGTTGGTACTCCATTAAAGATTAATCGTCCCACTCTATTTTGCAAAGAAGCAATAACATTGGTATAATTTCCAATCTCTGAATCTTCAGAAATAATAGTTCCGGTTAACTGGCCATCCAATTGATTAATTATGGCGACCAACTGCGCTTCGTCATCGCATTGAACCAAAATAGAAAAAGGACCGAAAACTTCATGACTTAAAGTTGGATTCTCCAAAAATGTTTTCCCCTCAACTGTAAGCAATGTTTGGGGAGCATAGTTTGGCGCTATCTTTCCTTTGTATTCTATGGCTGTATGAACACCTTTTTGAGATTTCAACAACTCTTTTCCTAGATTAAAATCGGCTTTAATGGACGGATGAAGCATACAGGATGGTGCTATTTTCTCCATTTCCTCGGCCAGTTGAACTGTAAAATTATCCAAATTCTCTCCTTTAATAGCCAATAATAAACCTGGATTGGTACAAAACTGACCAGTTCCTAAAGTGATCGATCCAGCATAAGTAGCAGCCCATTTTTTACTTTCATTCGCTAAGGCTTTAGGCAAAATAACAACCGGATTTATACTTCCCATCTCTGCAAAAACAGGAATGGGCTCGGGTCTTTGGGAAGCCAAATCAAACAAGGCTCTTCCTCCTTTGATGCTTCCTGTAAAACCAACTGCCTTAACCAAAGGATGTTTTACCAAACTAGCTCCTAAAACTACTCCGCTTCCAATTAAATTTGAGAACACACCTTCTGGCATATTGGTCTTTTTAGCTGCTTTAATCACTGCCGATGCAACCATTTCACCTGTTCCAATATGCATTGAGTGACTTTTTACAATAACAGGACAACCCGCTGCCAAAGCAGAAGCAGTATCTCCTCCTGCAGTTGAAAAAGCAAACGGAAAATTACTAGAACCAAAGACTACTACGGGACCTAACGGCATCAACATTTTACGTAAATCCTCTTTCGGAAGAGGTTGTCTTTCTGCAACAGCAGTATCTATGGTCGCTTCAACCCAACTTCCTTCATTCAGCATCTCTGCAAAAGATCGTAATTGAAAAATAGTACGGCCTCGTTCACCCTCTGCTCTACCTCTTGGATATCCAGACTCGGTACAGTAGGTTTCTAACAATTCATCTCCCAAAGCTAAAATCTCATCAGCAATAGCATTTAGAAAAGCTGCTTTTTCCTGTCCTGAACAATTTCTATAGATTTTAAATGCCTGATCCGCCAAAGCAACCGCTTGCTCGATTTCCTCCGGAGTGGCTTCCGTAAATATCCAATCATTTTCAATATTAAGTTGTGGATTTATCGTTTTAAACGTTTTGGTCCCACTGCCCACAAGATGACTTCCTATATAATTTTTTCCTGTAATCATTGTCTGAATTTAATTTCATTAATTTATTTAGCTATCATTCCGCGAAAGCAAGACTTAAAATTTTGTAAAAATGAAACCGTCGACACAAGAGATAGTCTTGATTAAAACTATCTCCGAGCCAACACTTTAAGTAACCAAACTTAACTAAATAACCTAAAAAGAACGGTTATTATTACACATTAGGAAGAGTAGGTCTTGTTCTCAATCCTTCATTGATAATTGCCAATACTCTTTCCCTTTCGGCTCCTTGAAGAGGCAATCTAGGGGCACGAACATATTCTGTTCCTAAACCTGTAGCCACTTCAGCCAATTTAATATTTTGAACCAATTGTGCGTTGATATCTAACTCTAAAAGAGGTAGAAACCAGCGGTAAATTTTTAATGCTTCGTCAATTCTTCCTTCTTTAGCTAATTTATAAATTGCGACTGTTTCTTTAGGAAAAGCATCTACCAATCCCGAAACCCAACCATGAGATCCCATCAATAAACTCTCTAATGCCAATGTATCAACACCTGATAAAATCTTTAAACGATCTCCAAAACGATTGATAATTCGGGTCACATTTGAAATATCTCTTGTAGACTCTTTCACCGCTTGAATTGTATCAAATTTTAATAATTCTTCAAACATATCCAGCGTCACTTCAATTTTATAATCTACTGGATTATTATAAATCATTATTGGTAAAGAAGTACTTTTTGCCACCTCAGAAAAATATGTTACTGTTTCATGATCAGTAGCCATATAACGCATTGGAGGCAACATCATCAATCCTTTCGCCCCATCTAGTTCAGCTTTATTTGCAGCTTCAATAGCTCCACGGGTGGTTTGTTCAGCTATATTCATTATAATTGGAACCGAACCTTTAACAATTCCTACGGTACCTCTTACGAGTTCGCGCTTTTCTTCTTCCAATAATGTACTGGCTTCCCCAAGAGTTCCCCCCAGAATGATTCCACTTACACCCGCTTCCAGTTGGGCTTTTACATTTACCTCAAACATATTGAAGTCTAATTTATCGTCTGCAGTGAATTTTGTTGTAACTGCCGGCATTACACCATTCCATTGAACACTCATAATTGCTAAATTTTTGTTTAGACAAAATTACCTGCAAGACACTGAAAAATCTTTTAATAAATTATCACAAAACAATACTATATTATCCATTTTGGATTTAATACAAAAATATAAGAGTAATATTTGCGCATTTTTTTAATAATATATACATTTGGTTTAAATACGTTTTACCCATGAAAGTTTTTCCTTTTAAAATCACAAAAACAGGTGCAGAATCGATTATCTATCAAGAAGATAGAGAACTTATGTTTTATAACAAACTGCATCAGCATGAAGAGACACAGATAAGTTATATCGAAAAGGGAGAAGGAACATTATTGGTAGGAGACACTATAACTCAATATCAAAAAGGAGATATTCTGGTTATTGGCAGTAACTTACCACATGTATTTAGAAGTGACACCAACTCTGAAGAATCATCAGTAATGCTTTCCCTTTTTTTTACTAATAACTCTTTCGGAAAAGATTTTTTTGAATTACCCACATTCAAGACCAT
>DATEOV010000354.1:0-5715 GCA_035273645.1 Flavobacterium sp.
GATTCAATTAATTGAAAATATATAATATAAATTAACGTACTGATAATATGATTATAGAACCAAGAATGAGAGGATTTATTTGTTTGACAGCCCAACCAAAAGGGAGCGAACAAAGTGTTAAAAATCAAATTGAATATGTAAAATCAAAAGGAACTATAGCTGGAGCTAAGAAAGTTTTGGTTATTGGAGCTTCAACTGGTTTTGGTTTGGCTTCAAGAATTACAAGTGCTTTTGGTTCTGATGCCGCTACAATTGGTGTGTTTTTTGAAAAAGAACCAGCAGAAGGAAAAACGGCTTCTCCAGGTTGGTATAATTCAGCTGCTTTTGAAAACGAGGCTCATAAAGCTGGTTTGTACGCAAAAAGTATTAACGGAGATGCTTTTTCAAATGAAGTAAAAAGACAAACCTTAGATCTTATTAAAGCTGATTTAGGTCAAGTTGACTTAATTATATATAGTCTTGCTTCACCAGTAAGATTAAATCCAAATACAGGTGTTTTACACCGTTCAACTTTAAAACCAATAGGACAAACATTCACTAATAAAACAGTTGATTTTCACACTGGAAAAGTTTCTGAAATTTCTATTGAACCTTGTAACGATGAGGATATTGCCAATACGGTTGCCGTAATGGGTGGTGAGGATTGGGCTATGTGGATTGATGCTTTGAAAGCTGAAAATTTATTGGCTCAAGGTGCTACAACTGTTGCTTATTCATACATCGGGCCATCATTAACTGAGGCTGTTTATAGAAAAGGAACAATTGGCCGTGCAAAAGATCACTTAGAAGCTACAGCATTCACTATTTCAGATAGTTTGGCAGATATCAACGGTAAAGCTTATGTTTCTGTAAATAAAGCTTTAGTAACTCAAGCTAGTTCTGCAATTCCGGTTATTCCATTGTATATTTCTTTATTGTATAAAATAATGAAAGAAAAAGGAATCCACGAAGGATGTATCGAACAAATTCAACGTTTGTACCAACAAAGATTATATACTGGAGAGCCTATGATTACTGATGAAAAAGGAAGAATCCGTATTGACGATTGGGAAATGCGTGAGGATGTTCAAGCTCAAGTTGCTAAACTATGGTTAGAAGCTACTACTGAAAATCTTGCTGAATTAGGAGATTTAGAAGGATATAGAAGTGATTTCTATAATCTGTTTGGTTTTGGATTTGATGGTGTTGATTATAAAGCAGACACAAACGAAATGGTTGCTATTCCAAGTATTGGGTAATTAGCAAACAATATTTATAATTTTCAAAAACACCTTATTACTTGATGGTTTAAAATCAAGAGAATAAGGTGTTTTTTTATTGACTTAGTTCAATTAATTATTTTTGGAGCAGAAAGATTTTGCATTTTTTGGAAATATCGTCCCGCTTTCCGTTGCAATCTTTTGTGCCGAACCTCGGCACAAAAGGATTTTTACTTCACACGAGCGAAGCGAACTGGCGAAGCAATCGGGGCTAAGGTCAGAAATTTTGCTTTTTTGGAATGATTTAAAAAAGGAAAAAAACAATCTCAGAGTTATAGTATAATTTTAAATGTCATTTATGTATAATTTATTAAAAGGAAAAAGGGGAATTATTTTTGGTGCTTTAGATGAAAATTCAATAGCTTGGAAAACAGCCGAACGTATTCATGAAGAAGGAGGAGTTTTTGTTTTGACAAATGCTCCTGCTGCAATGCGATTGGGAAATATTGATGCATTGGCAGAAAAAATAGGATGCCAAATAATTCCAGCTGATGCAACTTCGGTTACAGATTTAGAAGTACTGGTTGATAAAGCGGTTGAGGTTTTAGGAGGTAAAATTGATTTTGTTTTGCATTCTATCGGAATGTCGGTGAATGTTCGAAAAGGAAATCATTATACGAACCAAAATTATGAGTTTACAGAAAAAGGATGGAATGTTTCTGCGGTTTCTTTTCATAAACTGATGCAGGTATTGTATAAAAAAGATGCCATGAATGAATGGGGTAGTATCATTGCTTTGTCATATATGGCAGCGCAGCGTGTTTTTCCAGATTATAATGACATGGCGGATAATAAGGCTTTTCTAGAATCTGTTGCGCGTAGTTTCGGGTATTTCTTTGGAAGAGATAAAAAAGTGAGAGTTAATACCATTTCGCAATCTCCAACTGCCACTAGAGCAGGGCAGGGAGTTAAAGGATTCGGAGGTTTTATCGCCTTCGCGGATAAAATGTCTCCTCTAGGTAATGCAACAGCTGCTGAATGCGCAGATTACATAGTCGTTATGTTTTCGGATTTGACTAGAAAAGTGACTTTGCAAAACTTATTGCATGATGGTGGATTCTCAAATATGGGAGTTAGTCAAGAAGTAATGGAAATGTTTGAATAGGAATATAAAGACGCTTGTAATAAAAAAACCATCATTATTTATTTGATGGTTTTTTTATTGATAAAGAGTACCTTTGCCCGAAATTTAAATTAAACGAATAAAAAAATAATAACCCAATTACTATTATGTTGTTTTCATTGATCATTCCCGTTTATAATCGCCCTGATGAAGTAGATGAATTATTAGAAAGTTTAGCAAAATCAACCTATGAAGAAATTTTTGAAATTGTATTGATAGAGGATGGTTCTACAATTCGATGCCAAGATGTTGCTAAAAAATATGGTGATAGATTAGATATTTCGTACTACTACAAAGATAATTCAGGCCCAGGTGATTCCAGAAACTACGGAATGAATAAGGCTAGAGGGGATTATTACATTATTTTCGACTCAGATTGTATTATACCAAGTAATTATTTGACTGAAGTTAAAAAAGCCTTAAAAGAAAATTATGTGGATTGTTTTGGAGGTCCAGATAAAGCTTTGGATAGTTTTTCGGATATTCAGAAGGCCATTAATTTTGCTATGACCTCTTTTCTAACTACAGGAGGTATTAGAGGAGGATCAGAAAAAATAGGGAAATTTCAACCTAGAAGTTTTAACATGGGGATTTCTCGTAAGGCATTTGAAGTTTCTAAAGGCTTTGGTAATATTCATCCTGGAGAAGACCCAGATTTGTCTATCCGTTTGTGGAACCTTGGTTTTGAAACCAGACTTTTTTCGAAAGCATTTGTTTATCATAAAAGAAGAATTGATTGGGGAAAATTTTCTGTTCAAGTAAATAAATTTGGTAAAGCGAGGCCAATTCTAAATAGTTGGTATCCAGAATACAATAAATTAACTTTTTTCTTCCCAACGTTTTTTATAATAGGATTTTTTGTATCTTTAGTATTATTGATTTTTAATCAAGATATTCTGCTTAAATTTTATTTTTGCTACTTTTTGGCATTGTTTTTGTTGTCTTCTATTCAGAATAAAAGTGTTAAAATTGGCTATTTATCAATAATTGCAGTTTGGAAACAGTTTTATGGATATGGGATTGGATTTTTAAAATCTTATGTTAAAGTGATAATTTTAAAACAAGATCCAAAAGAAGCTTTCCCAGAATTGTTTTTTAAAATATAATATGACTAAAATAATTGGTTTAACTGGAGGAATTGGGAGTGGTAAAACTACTGTTGCTAATGAATTTTCATCTCTTGGGATTCCAGTTTATATTACTGATCTGGAGGCTAAAAAATTGATGCAATCTGATTCTGTTTTGAATCAGATTAAAGAAGAATTTGGAGACACAGTTTTTGATAACGGTGTTTTGCTTAGGGATAAATTATCCGAAATTGTTTTTAATGATGATAAAAGATTAGCAAAGCTTAATAGTATTGTGCATCCCGCAGTGAAACAACATTTCAAAGAATGGCTTTTAGAGCACCAAAATAATCAGTTTGTTATTTACGAAAGTGCAATTTTATTTGAAAGTGGCAGTTATAAAGAGTGTGATTATATTGTAAATGTTGTAGCTCCTCTTGAAATTAGGATTCAAAGGGTTGTAAAAAGAGATAATACGACACGAGAAAGAGTTTTGGAAAGAATAAAAAATCAGTGGAATGATGAGGAAAAATCATCAAAAAGTGATTTTATTGTTAAAAATACTAGTATGGAGGCGATAAAGCTAGAAATTGTTAAAATTCTTAATTTTTTAAGAATTAAACAAATGAACTCTTAAATGTTAATCTTTGGTTAATGCTTTATTTACTATATTGTTAAAATACTAATTTTGCTTGAATGAACAAATTATTTTTTAGATTGCTTGTATTGTTAATGAGTTTATCCTTGATAGGGATAATTCTTGTGCAGGTATATTGGTTTAATACTTCATTTAAGAATAATGATGAACAATTTAAGTTTCATGTTAAACAGGTAATAGGCAATGTTGCTGATAAATTACAGAATAGAGAAGCTTATAGTTTTTATGATAAATACAATCATTATAAAGATAGTACAGGTAAAATTCCTAGGAGGGATGACTTATTAGAATTTTATTATGTTCAAAAAAATCCAAAGACGAATCAAACTATCATTTATTCGAATAGTATAATATCCGAAGACTTTAAAATTTCATCTGGACTTTTTGATAAAAAATTTGATACTGAAAGTTTTAAAAATTTCAATTCTAGAAGGGTTACCGAAGTTTATAACAAGAATAACCTCGATAATTCGAGCATACAGGAGAGTTTAATTCCGGATGTTAAAATTGAAAAATCTGGTAATTTAGATATTTTAGATAATGCTCAATTTGAAATTTTCTTTAAAGATATTGCTTCTGCGATGCCTCTTCAAGAAAGAATTTCAAAGGAAGTTTTAAGAGAAATTATTAAAAAGGAATTAGAAGAATATGGCGTAAAAACCAAGTTTGAGTTTGGAATTTTAAGCAATGGGATACAAACTAAGGTTAAATCGGATAATTTTCAATATGATAAAGATGCGACTTATTCCATTCCGATTTTTACAGATAATGAAGGAAACGAAAAGTATAAACTGTTAGTTACTTTTCCGCATAAGAAGAAGTTTTTATTGTCCGAATTGGTGAGTATTACGATATTGTCTATCATATTTACGTTAATTATTATAATTGCCTATACGAGTGCTTTAAATCAGTTGATTCGTCAGAGACAAATTTCGGAGATAAAAACTGATTTCATCAATAATATGACGCATGAGTTCAAAACACCGATCGCCACAATAAATTTAGCTTTGGATGCAATCCGAAATCCTAAGATTATTGAAGATAAAGAAAAAGTGTTTAAGTATCTCAATATGATTCGGGATGAAAATAAACGAATGCATGCCCAGGTTGAAAATGTATTAAGGATTTCTAAATTAGAAAAGAAAGAATTAAATATAATAAAGGAATCTAGTGATATTGAAGAAGTTATAAATGATGCTATAGAACATGTTAACTTGATTTTAGAAGATAGAGAGGGAACTATTGGTATTCATTTTGGAGCTGCCAGAAAAACAGTTTTACTGAATGATGTTCACTTTACGAATGTAATAGTCAATATTCTGGAAAATGCCATAAAATACACACCTGGTATTCCTAAAATTGATATTTACACCGAAAATATCAAGGATATGGTTCTTGTTAAAATAAAAGATAATGGTGTGGGTATGAGTAAAATTGCTCAAAAAAAGATTTTTGAAAAATTTTATAGAGAGCATACCGGAGATATACATAATGTGAAAGGACATGGCTTAGGTCTTGCTTATGTAAAAAGAATTGTAGACGACCATAATGGTCAAGTATATGTAGAAAGTGAAAAGGGAAAAGGAAGTACCTTCATTATAAAATTAC
>DATEOV010000355.1:0-3707 GCA_035273645.1 Flavobacterium sp.
AAATCGGATTTGAGTCGTGAGGAGTTTTTGAAACACGCTTATGATTGGACGGATAAATACGGAGGAACAATTTTGGAGCAATTGAAACAATTGGGTTGCTCTTGTGATTGGGACAGAACAAAATTCACAATGGATCCAGACATGTCAGCATCTGTAATTCGTTCTTTTGTTGATTTGTATAACAAAGGATTGATTTACCGTGGTTATAGAATGGTAAACTGGGATCCGGAAGCCAAAACTACTTTGTCTGACGAAGAAGTTATTTACGAAGAACAACAAGGGAAATTATTTTTCCTTAAATATAAAATCGAAGGTTCAGAAGATTTCTTGACAGTTGCAACAACTCGTCCAGAAACTATTTTTGGAGATACTGCAATTTGTATCAATCCAAATGACGAGCGATTTGCTCATTTGAAAGGAAAGAAAGCGATTGTGCCAATTTGTGGCCGTGTGATTCCAATTATTGAAGATGAATATGTTGATGTGGAATTTGGAACGGGTTGTTTGAAAGTGACTCCAGCTCACGATGTAAATGATAAAACATTAGGAGAGAAGCACAATTTGGAAATTATTGATATTTTCAATGAAGATGCAACACTAAATAGTTTTGGATTGCACTATCAAGGGAAAGACCGTTTTGTGGTTCGTACTGAGATTGCAAAAGAATTGGAAGAAACAGGCGCTTTGGCTAAAACTGAAATTCACCTGAATAAAGTAGGAACTTCTGAAAGAACCAAAGCAGTAATCGAGCCTCGTTTGTCAGATCAATGGTTCCTGAAAATGGAAGATTTGGTAAAACCTGCGATTAAATCCGTTTTGGAAGACGGTGATATTAAATTACATCCAAAACGTTTTGATAATACGTATGCGCACTGGTTAAACAATATCCGCGATTGGAATATTTCTCGTCAATTATGGTGGGGACAGCAAATTCCAGCTTACTATTATGGTGATGGAAAAGAAGATTTTGTGGTTGCCGAAAGTATTGATGAAGCTTTAATTTTAGCGAAAGCAAAGACCAACAACCAACAACTAACAACAAGCAACCTTACTCAAGATGCCGATGCTCTAGACACATGGTTCTCTTCTTGGTTGTGGCCAATGTCTGTTTTTGGAGGAATTATGGATCCTGAAAACGAAGATTTTAAATATTATTACCCAACCAATGATTTGGTTACAGGTCCAGATATTTTATTTTTCTGGGTTGCGAGAATGATTATTGCCGGTTATGAATATACAGAAAAAAAACCTTTTACAAATGTGTATTTAACGGGATTGGTTCGTGACAAACAACGTCGTAAAATGTCCAAATCTTTGGGGAATTCACCTGAACCATTAGAATTAATAGAAAAATTTGGTGCTGATGGAGTTCGTGTGGGATTGCTTTTGAGCGCTTCTGCTGGTAACGATATTATGTTTGACGAAGAATTATGCAATCAAGGAAAAGCATTTTCTAATAAAATATGGAATGCTTTCAAATTGATTAAAGGTTGGGAAGTATCTGATGCAATTCCACAGCCTGAATCCTCTAAAGTTGCAATTGAATGGTACGAAGCCAAATTGCAACAAACACTTTTGGAAATCGAGGATAACTTTGAGAAATACAGAATCTCCGATGCTTTGATGGGAATTTACAAATTGGTTTGGGATGATTTCTGTTCTTGGTTTTTGGAAATGATCAAACCTGCCTATCAACAGCCAATTGACAGCGTAACGTTGAAGAAAGCGATAGAAATGTTAGAAAATAACATGAAATTATTGCATCCATTTATGCCTTTCTTGACAGAGGAAATTTGGCAAATATTGGCAGAAAGAACAACTGAGGAAGCATTAATTGTTTCGACTTGGCCAGAAATGAAACCTTTTAATGCGCAGTTGATTATTGATTTTGAAAACACTATCGATGTGATTTCCGGAATTAGAACAATTCGTAAGGACAAGAATATTCCATTTAAAGATACTATTGAATTGAAAGTGGTAAATAATGATAAAGCTTCAACTTATTTTGATTCGGTTGTGACCAAATTGGGGAACATCACTTCATTAGAATATGTTTCGGATAAAGTGGATGGCGCATTATCATTTAGAGTAAAATCAAATGAATATTTTATTCCAATCACAGGAAATATCAATGTTGAGGAAGAAATTGCGAAACTTACTGCTGAGTTAGTATATACGCAAGGATTCTTGAAATCAGTTCAAAGCAAACTTTCAAATGAGAAATTTGTGAACGGTGCGCCAGAAAAAGTTTTGGCTAACGAAAGACAAAAAGAAGCCGATGCACTTTCTAAAATTGCTACGATTGAGCAGAGTTTAGTGAGTTTGAAATAATAATTAGACTTTTTTAAATATAAAACCCCAATTCTGAAATTTCAGGATTGGGATTTTTTATTTCTGTGATTTAGGACTAAAAATAATGGATAGGAAATTATCGTGATGATTACTATGATTACAAAGTTTTTGGTGTCACTATAAACGAAACCAATCAATAATCCGAATGTTGCTGCAATAGCAATTATGGTTGACCAAGGATACCACCAAGAAAGATATGGCCTGAGTAAATAGGGTTCTTTGGCTCTTAATTTTATCAGCGAGCAATATGCTAGGCCCCAAACAATAACGGACATGAAGGTTCCAAATGAAAATAATACCTCAAAAGAACCAATGATAATTAGTAGCAAACTAAATAGGGAAGAAATTAAAAGTGCTATTATTGGAGTACCACCTTTGTTGATAGTTGTTCCCTTTTGAAAGAAAAAGCCATCTCGGCTCAAACCATACAATATTCTTGTAGGTATCATCATATAGGCATTTAGAATACTGATCAGAGATAATATGGCGATAACGGTTACTATAATACCTCCTTTACTACCAAAAACTACTTTGGATACATCTGCAGCAGCCAAATGGGAATTGGCCAATGAAGCAACCGGTAAGACATGAAAAAAAGCAATATTGATTAATACATAAATCAATATGACGAGTATAGCTCCAGTATATAATGATTTGGGGATGTTTTTACTTGGGTTTTTATCTTCTTCGGCAAAAAAACAAACAGCATACCAACCATCATAAGTACCAATGATGAGTTGCAGTGATTTGAAAAAGCCAAACAAAATTCCTATTTCAAAAAAAGTACTGTTTTTTTCGATGGGATTTAATTTTGCTCCCGAATACATAAAGCAAGCAACAATTAATATCACAAAACAAATGACTTTAATTAAACTGGTTATTTGTTGAATCAGGCTCCCATTTTTTACCCCGCTGATATGAATAAACACAAATCCAATTAGGAAGGCAATAGCAATGATTGTTGAGTAACTTTCCAAATTAGGAAATAGGATGACAATGTATTCACTAATTACAATACAATAAAAAGCGGGTGGAACGACATTGGTTATATAATCAAACCAACCCGATAAAAAACCTGCATAATCTCCAAAAGCTCTTTTGATATAATTGTATGAACCTCCAGCTTTTGGTACCATTGTTGCTAATTCTGCATAGGAATTGGCACCAATTAAAATGTACAGTCCTCCAAAAATCCAACAAGTAATTATAATCCAATAATTATCCAACATTCCTGCAATAGCACCAGGCGTTCGAAGAATACCTACCCCAATTGTACCACCAATTAAAACAGCAATATTAAAACTTAATCCGAGGCTTTTTTTTAATTGGGTCTTCTTGGTTTCTGTCATGCTTTT
>DATEOV010000356.1:0-3349 GCA_035273645.1 Flavobacterium sp.
CCGTAAATGAGATAAAAAGTCTCCTGACTTTCCCCCTAAATGTCGTTAGATTAATAAATGTGTCAAATCAATATAAAAAACACCTTTACTGCACCAAATCCCCGCCCCAGATAGAAGCGACAGCCCAGATAATTAGAACACTATTTTTTACAGCCGGTAAAGAGCGACCAACGGAAGCTCCTGTAGCGGCTAGTAAACAAATGGGCCTAATGGAGGGCTATAGCGGATAGCTGGATAAGGCACATTAGTATACTTTTTAGCAATACTGCAAAAGAAATACGTTTAGCCTAATTTTATTCACAATTAATTTAATAAACTTAGCTAAAAAAACTACTTTTGATTTCTTTATAAAAAGAGTGAAAATGATTCTAAAGAAGTCCCTGCTATTCCCAACAATATTCCTTCTACTTTGTACTGTGATTGGGCATGCCCAAAAAAGAGAGATGCACCCAAAAAACGAATTTAGAGCCGTTTGGATTGCCACTGTTGTCAATATCGACTGGCCAAAAAAAAGCACGGATTCGGTTGAGAAACAAAAAGCCGACTTTATCGATATTTTGGATACCTACCAAAAACTAAATTACAACGCCGTAATTGTTCAAATTAGATCTGTGGGTGATGCATTGTATCCGACAATATTGGCTCCTTGGTCCCGTTACCTAACAGGACGAGAGGGAAAAGCGCCAAGTCCAAATTATGACGTACTCGAATGGATGATTACCGAAACACATGCTCGTGGTTTTGAATTTCACGCTTGGCTGAATCCCTATCGCGCCACTTTCGACTTAAAAACAGAAACCTTAAGTCCTACCCATGATTATTATAAACATCCAGAATGGATGATTGAATATGGAGGAAAATATTATTACAACCCTGCCCTTCCCGAAGTACAACAACACCTTACAACAATTGTTGAAGAGGTAGTAATAAAATACGATATTGACGCTGTACACTTTGATGATTATTTTTATCCATATAAAATAAAAGGGATCGAATTTAATGATGCTCCTGCTTATCAAAAGTTTGGAAACGGCCTTTCATTACCGGATTGGAGACGTTCCAATGTGACTACTTTTGTCAAAAACATTTCCTCAACCATCAAAAAAGTAAAGCCTTGGGTACAATTTGGTATCAGTCCATTTGGAGTTTGGCGCAACAAATCTGTTGATCCAAAAGGTTCCGATACACTTTCGGGCCAAACCAATTATGATGATTTATATGCCGATCCTGTTGATTGGATGAACAACAACTGGATTGATTATATAGTACCGCAATTGTACTGGAGTATTGACCACAAAACGGCTTCGTATGCCAAATTAATGAAATGGTGGTCTGAAAATGTACCAAGCAACACTGCATTGTATGTGGGAAACAGTACCTACAAAATCAGGGCTGATTCAGACAAACACTGGAATAATAAATTCGAAATTCCAAATCAAATTGACCTTACCCGTTCGTATCCTAACGTGCAAGGAAATGGTTTTTTTAGTGCCAAATGGTTTATGAATAAAAATCAGGATGTTGTCAAGGTACTCCAAGAGTATGAATACAAATATCCTGCGTTGCCACTACCCGTTCCTAATTTTAAAAAGACAATTACCGAAAGTTTGCTGGTCAATTCCATCACAAAGGATACGGCCAATTATTATATTTCTTTTCAGAAACCAAAACTACTGTCAAAAGTTAGATATATAGTGGTATACGGTGCCAATGATGCTTCTAAAATAAACATAAATGATGCCTCTCAAATTCTGGACAAAATTGCCGTCATAGAAGAAAATGAAGGATTCAGCATCGAAGTACCAGAGTATAAAATGATAGGCAAAAAGGCCTTTGCCTTTACTTTCGTGGATTATTATGCCAATGAAAGTCCTGAAACCATAATCGATTTACAAGTAGAAACGCAAACAAATAAAGATTAAACCTTTAAACAATTAAACGTCCCAACATTAAACAATTAAACGATTAAACAATTCAACGATTCAAACGATTAAACAATATAAAAAATAATGAAAGACAACAAGCCTTGGTATTGGATTCCGTTTTTAAACTTTTCATCGGGTTTTCCGTATGCGATTATCATTTCGGTTTCGGTTATTATGTATAAGGATTTGGGCGTTGATAACCAAGATATTGGTTTTTACACCAGTTTACTCTACTTACCTTGGGTTATCAAACCAATCTGGAGCCCGTTTATTGATTTGTATGCCACCAAAAGAAAATGGTTTTTGGCGATGCAATTATTGATTGCAATTACCTTTTTAATCGTGGGTATGACAATCTCTTTTAATCATTTTTTCATATTGAGCTTGGCTCTTTTTTGGATTGGAGCATTTGCTTCGGCATCCAATGATGTGGCAAGCGATGGCTATTATATGATTGCATTGGCTAAAGAACAACAAGCTTTTTTCTTAGGAATCCGCAGTACATTTTATCGTCTTTCAATGCTTACTGGTAATGGATTAATTGTAATTCTTGCAGGCTTTTTGGAACATAAATTTGGAGACAATGCCAAAGCCTGGTCCTATACAATGATTGTTGTCGCCTTAATTGCTATTTCCCTCACCATTTACAACTTTTTCATTACTCCCAAAGTTGAAGAAATCACTGAGACTGAAACGAGTCAAAAAACAAGTTTTAGCGAAGTATTTACCTCTTTCTTTCAAAAGAAACAAATTGGAATTGCAGTCGCATTTATTTTACTTTTTAGATTGGGTGAATCTCAATTATTAAAAATGCTTACTCCATTCTTAATTGATAACAAAACTAAAGGAGGCATGGGATTGGCCACTGAAGATGTGGGAATCATTTATGGAACTTTTGGAGTACTAGCGCTTGTCATAGGAGGAATTCTGGGCGGTATTATCATTTCAAAAGATGGATTGCGCAAATGGATGTTACGTATGTTCCTTGCTATGCACTTGCCTATAATTGGTTTTGTACTTTTAGCTTATTTTCATCCAACATCTGTTTATTATATTTATGCCGCGGTTATTGCTGAGCAATTTGGGTACGGCTTGGGATTTGCTGCATTTATGATGTACTTGATTTACATAGCCGATGGTGAATCCAAAACTTCTCACTACGCTATTGCAACTGGTTTTATGGCTTTAGGAATGATGCTTCCGGGTATGGCGAGTGGTTTTATACAAGAATATTTAGGATACGGAAATTTCTTTATCTGGGTATTTTTGGCTACCATTCCAGGATTGATTTTATCCCAATATTTAGATTATCCGGATGAATATGGCAAAAAAGCTGAGGAGAAATAAACCCATTTCTTTTTAAAATATAAGTCATATAAATAATGGATATTAAATACTTAACTTTAATATCTATATATTTAAAC
>DATEOV010000357.1:0-3883 GCA_035273645.1 Flavobacterium sp.
ATTAAAAGTCAGTGATCGTGATTTGAAACAAGATAAAAATGCCAACAAGCTCACAGCTAATTAGTTTTTAAAACGATAAGATAAAAAGCATTTAATAAATTTTTATGTTTTGTGTTATTTCCAATTGATTTGTAAAGCGAAACAGTTTTTTTCATACTTAGTAATACTAAAAACAACATCGTTATCATTGATACATTCATGAATGATAACTTTATCTTTTAGTGAGAGTTCTTTTAAAAAGTTCATTTCAAAGCTTTTTACTTGTTGGGAAAGTATTTTATTTTCATCGACTAAGTCCAAACACCATTCCAAGTATTTTACATTATTGGCGTGATTGACTATGTCTAAATCGGATAAGGAAACTGTTCTTTCAAAAATTTCTTCTTTTTCTTGGGGTAAATTTATTTTTGAGAAACCCATCTCAGTTGCTCTCTTTTCAGGATACAATTCAAAATGCTGGTAGGGAAGTGCCAAAGGTTCTGGTCTGCGGGCTTCAGTATTAAAAACGGCCCAAAAGGTTTCTGATCCCACTATTTTTTTACCTTTGACATGCATTTCGAGCGCACGAACCGAACGGGAATTTTCTAGGGAATTAATCCAGGTTTTTATGGTTACAACGTCTCTCCATTTGGGTAAATCGGTAATTTCTACCCTCATTCTGCTCAAAACCCAAGCTTGTTTAAATTCCTGCATATCTGTAAAGCTGATTCCTCCCACTTCGGAGTGAGCGGCAGCTGTTAATTGCAAAAGATTGCATAAATCAGTGTATTTTAAATAGCCATTTGGAGTACATTGGGTAAAATTGATTTCCCAGTCTTTACTCAATATGGAAGTGAAATTTGGATCTATTGGCATTTTGTGAAATGTTTAATTCTTTATTTGGAAATAAAGTTGTTAATGTATTCAATGATATCTTTTCGGTTGGTTTGATAGTCGAACCATTCGGTGTTTTCTTTTCGTTTGAACCAAGTGAGTTGTCGCTTTGAAAATCGGCGGGTGTTTTTTTTGATTTCTTCAATTGCAAAAGGCAGTGTAAATTCTCCATCAAAATAATTGAATAGTTCTCGGTACCCAACCGTTTGCAAGGCATTTAATTCTTTATGTTCATATAAAGCTTGAGCTTCGGACAAAAGTCCTTGATTGAGCATGATATCTACTCGTTGGTTTATTCTTTCGTAAATCACGCTTCTTTCTGCTTCAAGACCAATGATGATTGGTGTGAAGTTTCGATTGTTTTTCTTTTGGTTTAAAAAAGAGGAATAGGGTTTGTTGGTCCCAAGACAGACTTCAACAAATCGCATCATACGTTGTGGGTTTTGTAAGGTTTGCGGGTTTTCGGAAGTTATTTTTTGAAAATAGATTGGATCGAGTTTTTCTAATTGTTGTTGCAGATATTCGATTCCAAGATTTTCATAATTTAAATTTACGTTTTCACGAATGGAAGAATCTATGGCTGGAAATTCGTCAAAGCCTTTTAAAATGGCATCTACATACAATCCGGAACCTCCAACGAGTACAACGTAATCATTGTTTTGGAATAATTCCTCTATTTTTATAAGTGCTTCTTTTTCAAAATCACCTACGTTATAATTATCAAAAATTGATTTGTTTTGAATAAAATGATGTGTTGCCGAAGCTAACTCTTCTGGATTTGGCACAGCTGTTCCAATGGTCATTTCTTTGAAAAACTGTCGGCTATCACAGGAAACTATTTCACAATTATAGTGATTGGCCAGGTCGATGCTCAAGGCTGTTTTTCCTATGGCTGTTGGTCCGACTATGGTAATTAAATATTTCATTTATTTTTATTGCAATTTATTCATTTCCTCTTTTTGACGTCATTTGCTTCACTAGCCCAGATGGTAATGAAAACCCCGGAGTTATTCTAGTTTGTTTTTCTTGGTATAAAAGAGCGACTGAAAGAAGCTCCTTTTATGCCTTAGAAAAATTACTGGAATAATGAGGAGTTGTAGTGTACAGCTGGATCAGCTTCTGCCAACAGAATCATTTAATTTAGTACCACAATGATGACAAAATAATGCTTCTTTGTTTTGGATGACTGTATCGCATGTGGTGCAAGTGGTATTGAACGTTTCTGAGCCTGTATTTGGATTTATATTTCTTTTTGCAAATTCAGCGGTTATAATTCCGGTAGGAACGGCAATGATTCCGTAACCTAAAATCATTACTAATGAAGCGAAAATCTGCCCAAGGGGAGTTTGTGGAGAAATGTCGCCATAACCAACTGTTGTTAAGGTTACGATAGTCCAATAAATGCTTGTTGGGATACTTGTGAAACCACTTTCTTTGCCTTCGATAATGTACATTATTGATCCAATAATGATTGTGCAGATTAGAACAAAATAAATAAAGACAATGATTTTTCCCTTACTGGCGTTGATAGCCTCCTTCAAATGTGTGGATTGACTTGTAAAATGAGGGTGATTTATGATTTTGAATAGTCGCAATAATCGTAAGGAGCGCACAACAGTTAATATACTTGTTCGTGGAAAAAATAGCGACAAATACATGGGTAAAGTTGCAATTAAATCGATTATACCGTAGAAACTGAAAATATATTTTAAGGGTTTGTCTATGGAAATTATTCGCAGGATATACTCGATAGTGAAGAATATGGTGATTGCCCATTCTAAAAAAACGAGTTGGCTATGGTATTTTGCATCAAAACCTTCGACTGTTTCCATTATGATCAAAAAGAGACTCAATAGGATAACTCCTAAAAGTATCAAATCAAATAATCGGCCGGCTTTTGTAGTTGTACCGTGGACTATGATTCGAGTTTTTTGTCTGAAAATCTCATATTTTGACTTAATTTTTCCCAATTATGATTATTAAAAATTAATAATTTTCATTACTCTATGTTTTCTCAAATAACCTTGAATGTAAGTTCTGGTGTTTCTATTATTTGGTATTGGGACTAGTATGTTTTTTAGGATTTCGGGGTTAATGATTTGATAGTTTAAATCATAAAATGCATATCCTTTGCATATTCCTTTTTCGATTAATATTGCACTATGTTCTCCAGTTTTTCTTCCTCTGTCAATGATAATCATGTTTTTGTTGTCGAAAAGGTTTTTGTCGATAAAAACCTGAACTCTTGAATTGTATTCCCCGGAAGTTATTTGTCCGATACAAGCACCATCACATTGATTGTTTTCATGTTGGGCGCAAGGAGTTTTTGAATTGGAAAGACCAGTAAGTTTTGGGCATAGTTGATAGCTTTCTGTAATGCGATTGAGAGCGCCTTTTCCTTCCTGTTGGTTGGCAAATGCTGTTATTTCTTTTTTACGGCCATCGGCTTTTTGAAGTTTTAAATTCAAATATCCATTTGGATCTTTTTCAGCATAAATGGCCCATGCGAAAGTATTCTTGCGCGCCATTCGGTTATAAATGGGACTGTTTTTCTTTATTTCTTCTGATTCTTTCAATAGTGCAATCAATTCGCTTCCTGTTTCCTCATAGGTAACGGTGAATACTTCCGCTTGAATTTTCTTGGAACTTTTGGTTATGCCTGTAAAATGCTGATTGACTCTTTTTTTGATATTTTTACTTTGTCCAATAAATATGATAGTACCGTCTTCCTTATGGATGTAATAAATCCCAGTTTTGGAAGGCAGGCTTTCGATAATGTCCAGTAATTTTGGAGATACACCTTTGATAACTTCAAATTTGATAAGCTCTTTTGTGATGGTTTTTTCAAGGTCTTTGTCCAAAAGCATCTTGAAAAGTTTAACTGTCGCCATGGCATCACCGCTGGCTCTATGTCTGTCAGCCATCGGGATTCCCAATGCACGAACTAATTTTCCTAAACTATGGGAGGGTTGTTCTGGTAATAGACGTTGAGATAATTCTACGGTACATA
>DATEOV010000358.1:0-3959 GCA_035273645.1 Flavobacterium sp.
AAATATATTTTATATATTTGTTTTTTAATCTTTTAATAATGACTAAATCTCTTGAAGAGGTACACCAATCGGTGGCCACACAAAATAAAACATCAATTTTCAGAAAAATATTAGCCTTTTTTGGTCCAGCCTATTTGGTTAGTGTTGGGTATATGGATCCGGGAAATTGGGCGACAGACATAGCTGGAGGAAGTCAGTTTGGATATGCTTTATTGTGGGTATTGTTAATGAGTAATTTGATGGCTTTGCTGTTGCAAAGTTTAAGTGCCCGATTGGGGATTGTTACCCAACGTGATTTAGCACAAGCATCAAGGGAAACTTATTCGAAATTTATTAACTATATTCTTTATTTTCTTGCTGAAATTGCCATTGCAGCTTGTGATCTTGCCGAAGTTTTAGGGATGGCCATCGGTATCAATTTATTGTTTGGGATTCCGTTGATAGAAGCAGTAATGATTACGGTTTTAGATACATTTTTATTGCTTTTCCTAATTAATAAAGGTATTCGTAAAATGGAAGCTTTTATCATTGTGCTTGTTATGATTATTGGGTTTTCTTTTATATTCGAAATGATATTTGCAGAACCTGAAATGGATAAAGTACTTTACGGTTTGATTCCTTCTTTGCCTAATGAGTCGGCGCTTTATATTGCTATTGGGATTATTGGGGCCACGGTAATGCCACATAACTTGTACCTGCATTCTTCCTTGGTGCAAACCAGAAAATTTGACCGTAGTCCAGCAGGAATTAAACAAGCCATCAAATATAATTTTATAGATTCAACGATTGCCTTAAACTTGGCTTTCTTAGTAAATGCGGCTATTTTAATT
This sequence comes from Flavobacterium sp., assembly GCA_035273645.1. Lineage (GTDB taxonomy): Bacteria > Bacteroidota > Bacteroidia > Flavobacteriales > Flavobacteriaceae > Flavobacterium. Next base: position 831 of record DATEOV010000358.1, read on the forward strand.
TTGGCAGCAGCGACATTTTATAAAAACGGAATGTTCGAAGTGGCAGAAATACAAGATGCTTACCGTTTTCTGCAACCAATATTAGGAACTAAGTGGGCGCCTATTTTATTTGCGGTAGCTTTAATAGCTGCTGGGCAAAGCTCGACGGTTACGGGGACGTTAGCAGGGCAGATTGTGATGGAAGGCTATTTAAACTTGCGTATACAGCCTTGGGTTCGTAGAATTATTACCCGTTTAATAGCTATTGTGCCTGCCATGATTGTTATTTTTATTTTTGGCGAAAGCGTTACAGGGAAAATGTTGATTCTTAGTCAAGTAATTTTAAGTTTACAATTAGGTTTTGCAATCATTCCACTCATTCATTTTGTGAGTGATAAAAGAAAAATGAAAGGATTTCATATTAGCAGAACAACACAAATTGCGTCATGGATAGTGGCTTTGATTATTGTTTCGCTCAATGCTAAATTGGTTTTTTCGGAAATTCAAGGTTGGTTAGAAACTTCAGAAAACCCATTAATTCTTTGGTTAACGGTAGTGCCCTTGGCAATTAGTTTCTTGATTTTGTTACTTTATATTGTAATTAAACCTTTTGTAACAAAATCAAAACCGGATATTCAAAATCATTCTCCACATCTTTTGACTTTGAAATTTATTTCAACGGGAACGTATTCCTATAAAAATATTGTTGTTTCGGTTGACTTTTCTTCTGCAGATGAAGCCGCTTTAAACCATGCTTTCGAATTAGGTGGAATGGAGGCCAAATATACTTTAATCCATGTGGTAGAAACCGTTGGTGCAATGATGTATGGAGATGAAGCCGATGATCATGAAACCTCAATAGATGAAACGCTATTACTGGAATATAAAGAAATGCTTTCGCAAAAGGGTTTTACAATTGAAACAGAATTAGGGTTTGGAAATCCCACTAAGATTATTCCAACGATAATAAATAATGGTAATTTTGATATTTTGGTCATGGGAACTCATGGGCATACAGGTTTGAAAGATCTAATTTTTGGAACGACAGTTGATAAACTACGCCATAAAATTTCAATACCTTTGTTTATTGTAAAAAATTAAAAATAGTTGCTGAGATTCTGAGTTTCCAAGTTAAAAGAGTTTATGAAATCTTTTAACTTGGAAACTCAGAATCTTTTAACTTAGAAACTTTAAAAAAATGACTTTCTCTGAAGAAAATTACCTAAAATCCATATATCACCTTACCACTAGTCTCGATAGTGAAGTGAGTACAAATGCTATTGCTGAAATGATGGAAACCAAAGCTTCTTCCGTAACGGATATGCTTAAAAAATTGGCTGACAAAGATTTGGTGAATTATAAAAAATACCAAGGAGTTTCGTTAACTGAAAACGGGAAGCATGCTGCCAAAATGATTGTGAGAAAACATCGTTTATGGGAAGTTTTTTTGGTTGAGAAGCTTGATTTTTCTTGGGACGAAGTTCATGACATTGCCGAACAACTTGAGCATATTAAATCCGAAAAACTCATTAATAAACTAGATGATTTTCTTGGGAATCCTACTGAAGACCCGCATGGTGATCCAATTCCCGATGCTCAAGGCCGAATTATTGCGATAGAAAAGCAATTGTTATCGGAGTTATTGGCAAATCAATCTGGAATTTGCGTTGGAGTAAAAGACAATTCTTCTGATTTCTTGAAATATCTCGACAAACAGCAAATTGGATTGGGTACCAAAATTGAAGTGGTCACCAAGGAAGCTTTTGACTTATCACTGAAAATAAAAGTAAATGACACCGAATTGACTATATCGAATAAAATCGCGAGTAATTTATTTGTGAAAGTAGTTTAAGTTGAGTTGTTTACCTTGTTTGAAGTTTTGAATTTTCAATGTAGGATTCATTAAATTTTATTGGGTAAATAAAAATACAGGATATGGGCCATTTTATTTGGCATAAATTTTGTACGGTATGGTATATATTCCAAGGGGAGACATAATTTATTAAGTTATGTTTGCTATATTTACATTACAATTTTTAAATCATAATAATATGAAAATAAGATTTTTATCGTCTCTAGTAGTGGCAATTAGCTTTTCTAGTTTGACAGCTTTTTCTCAAACAAGTGATACTGGAGAATTAGGTTTGCCGGGAGATAACCTGGATCTTTACGCTGTTTTGGACCTTTTTCAAAAGTCTAAAACTATTGAAGACTTCGAAAAGTCTTTAAATGACGAAAAAAGTAAGATTAATAATTTGGATTTAAACGGAGATAAAAAAGTGGATTTTATCAAAGTGGAAACCAAGAAAGATGGTGATGATTTTACATTTATCCTTAGAGACCCTATAAGTAAAACAGAAACTCAGGATGTGGCAGTCATTATGGTGTCAAAGGATAAAGATAAAAAAGTAAGCTTGCAAATTGTCGGCGACAAAGCTCTATATGGAAAGAATTATGTTGTTGAGCCAAGTCCAAAAGGGAGTGGTGGAGTTACGTCCAATCCTGCCTATACAGGAGCTGATCCAGTCACTGTGAATGTGCCTGCCTCGACTACCACAGTTATAGTAGAACAAGCGCCAATTGTGCAATATGTGTATTCGCCTGCTTATGTGCCTTATTATCCTCCGTATTATTATGGGTTTTATCCTCCATGGTTTGGATTTGCGACTGTTATGGCTGTTGGAATTTATCGTCATAACAACTATCATTATCATGGCGGAGGTTATGGTTATCATAATACAAATGTTATTATTAATAATAATCGTTACAATAACTATAATAATAACAGCAGAAACACGTCGAATCGTATATCTCACAATAACATAAATAGTAATAACAACAGAAATAATATCAATAATAGCAGAAATAATAATAATCTAAATTCATCAAGAGACAATAAACCTTCGGCATCGACAAGAGACGCCAATAGGAATTCTGCTTCAACGCGTGATGCCAATAGATCGTCCTCTTCATCTAGACCGTCTGCGACGAATTCGATGAATTCTTCTCGTTCTAGTTCTGGTTCCAGCTTTAACAGAGGAAGCAGTGGCGGTAGTTATAGATCTGGAGGCGGCGGCGGCGGTTACCGTGGCGGCGGCGGTGGATTTAGCGGCGGTGGCGGCGGAAGAAGACGCTAAGCTATCTTGTTTT